>NZ_JAFCWW010000008.1:0-278521 GCF_049897765.1 Pseudomonas sp. TWP3-2
GGGTTTTACAACAACGAACGGCTGCACTCGAAACTGGGATATCTGCCACCGACCGTTTATGAGCGGGCGATGGCGTCAAAACCACCTATCGAGGTGCCCGGAATTAGTTGACCACTGCAGCTCTTGGCTTTGCTGCAGCGCTTGAACCCTTTCCTTCATCGGCGCATCTTTGTCCTTGTCGCAAAACAAGAATAAGGAACCGTCATGTTCGATATCAGCACGTTCCCGCAAGCCGATGCCGTCCGCCGGGCTGCGCAGTTGAGTCAGGACGACTACCGGCGTCTGTACCGCCAATCGATCGAGCACCCCACTGAATTCTGGGCCGAGCAGGCCACGCGTTTTCTCGCCTGGAGCGCACCATGGAAAACCGTCCAGCGCTATGACCTGAAAACCGGTGAAGCCGCATGGTTTGCCGGGGGCAAGCTGAACGTCAGCTACAACTGCATCGACCGCCACCTCGAACAGCGCGGCGATCAGACTGCCTTCATCTGGGAAGGCGACGACCCCGCCGAATCGGCGCAAATCACCTACAAAAAACTCCATCACCACGTCTGCCGTCTGGCCAACGTGCTGAAAAGCCGTGGTGTGAAGAAAGGCGACCGGGTGTGCATCTACATGCCGATGATTCCCGAAGCCGCCTACGCCATGCTCGCCTGCGCGCGAATCGGGGCGATTCATTCGGTGGTGTTCGGCGGTTTCTCTCCGGACTCGTTACGCGACCGGATTCTCGATGCCGACTGCCGCACCGTGATCACCGCTGACCAAGGCGTGCGCGGCGGCAAGTTCGTGCCACTGAAACAGAATGTCGACAAAGCGCTGCAAAGTTGCCCGGACGTCAGCACGGTGGTGGTAGTCGAGCGCACGCAAGGCGAGGTTGATTGGGTCGAGGGCCGCGACCTCTGGTATCACCAGGCCGTGCGCGATGTCAGCGACGATTGCCCGCCGGAACCGATGGACGCCGAAGACCCGCTGTTCATCCTTTACACCTCCGGCAGCACTGGCAAACCCAAAGGCGTGCTGCACACCACCGGCGGCTACTTGCTGCAAGCGGCGATGACTTTCAAATACGTACTCGATTACCGCGACGGTGAAGTGTTCTGGTGCACCGCCGACGTCGGCTGGGTCACCGGCCACAGCTACATCGTTTACGGGCCGCTGGCGAATGGCGCGACCACGCTGATGTTTGAGGGTGTGCCGAGCTATCCGAGTTCGTCGCGCTTCTGGGAGGTGATCGATAAACACAAGGTCAACATCTTCTACACGGCACCGACCGCCCTGCGCGCGCTGATGCGCGAAGGTCCTGGACCGTTGCAGGAAACGTCCCGACAAAGCCTCAGATTGCTCGGCAGCGTCGGTGAGCCGATCAACCCGGAAGCGTGGGAATGGTATTTCAACGTGGTCGGCGAGCAGCGTTGCCCGATTGTCGATACGTGGTGGCAGACCGAAACCGGCGGCATCATGCTCAGCCCTTTGGTCAGCGCCCAGCGGATCAAACCGGGCTGCGCCACGCAACCGATGTTCGGCGTGCAACCAGTGTTGCTCGATGAACAGGGCAAGGAAATCAAAGGCGCCGGCAGCGGCGTACTGGCGATCAAGTCCAGTTGGCCGGCGCAGATCCGCAGCGTCTACGGCGATCCGCAACGAATGATCGATACCTATTTCAAACCCTACCCCGGCTACTACTTCACCGGTGACGGCGCACGCCGCGACGAGGACGGCGATTACTGGATTACCGGGCGCATCGACGACGTGATCAATGTCTCCGGCCACCGCATCGGCACCGCCGAAGTGGAAAGCGCGCTGGTGCTGCACGACAGCATCGCCGAGGCCGCCGTGGTCGGTTACCCGCACGACGTCAAAGGTCAGGGTATCTATGCTTTCGTCACCCCCATGAACGGCGCCGAACCAAACGACGCCCTGAAAAAACAACTGCTCGAACACGTCAGCAAGGAAATCGGCAGCTTCGCCAAACCGGATCTGATCCAGTGGGCGCCGGCCTTGCCGAAAACCCGTTCAGGCAAGATCATGCGCCGCATCCTGCGCAAGATTGCCTGCAATGAACTCGACAGCCTTGGCGACACTTCGACCCTGGCCGATCCGAGCGTGGTTCAAGGGCTGATCGACACGCGCCTCAACCAGTAAACTGCCCGGCGCGGTCATCCGGCCGCGCCCGCCCTTCACCAATGAGTGGTCATGGAATTCATCCGCAGCCGTATCGAAAACCAACTCATGAGCCTGACCGGTCTGTCTCTCGGTCAGCTCGACCTGGAAAACCCCAAGGGCGATCCGGGCCTGTTCGGCCCGGACTCGATCAGTTGGCAAGTGCACGGCGACTTCAGCAGCATGTTGATTGGCGGCATCAGTGCCTTGCTGCTGCAAGCCTTGCATCCGCTGGCATTGGCCGGGGTCTGGGATCACTCGAATTTCCGTCAGGACATGCTCGGGCGTTTGCGCCGCACCAGTCAGTTCGTATCCGGCACCACGTTCGGCTCGCGCCGCGACGCCGACTGGCTGATCGAGAAAGTGCGCACCATTCACCTGCAAGTGGTCGGCACTGCGCCAGACGGCCGCGCGTATGCGGCCAGCGACCCGGATCTGCTGACCTGGGTGCATGTGGCTGAAGTCAGCAACTTTCTCGCCGCTCATTTGCGCTATCGCAACCCGCAGTTGTCGCTGACGGATCAGGATCGCTATTACGCGGAGATTGCCGTCATCGCCGAACGCCTGGGTGCGCGCGATGTGCCGAAATCCCGCCAGGAAGTCGCCGACTATCTGCAACGCATGCGCCCGCAATTGCTGTGCGACGAACGCAGTCGCGAAGTGCTGCGGCTGTTGCTCGATGCGCCGGCGCCGAGCCGGATGGCGCGGCCGTTTGGCGACTTGATGATGAAGGCCGGCATCGACCTCTTGCCGGACTGGGCCAGCGACATGCTCGATGTGCGCCAGAACCCGTTGCAGCGGCAACTGATCCGCGCCAGCGTCAAGCGCAGTGCGCCAATGCTGCGCTGGGCGATGCGCAATGGCTCAGTGCAGCGGGCCAAGCGGCGGATGGGGCTGAGCTGAGGCGCAGTAACTGCTAAACTCCCGCGCCCCGATTCCCACCAGCAAGGCGCAAGCATGTCTTCCCTGAATCAGGCGCTGCGCGCCGCCCTCGATCAACGCCAGGATCTGCTCGCCGAGCTGCACAGCCAGGGCACCGATTGCTATCGGCTGTTCCATGGCAGCCAGGAAGGCGCCGGTGGCCTGACCATCGACCGTTACGGCCCGCAATTGCTGGTGCAAAGTTTCCACCAGACGCTGGAGCTCGCCGACCTGCTGCAACTCCACGCGACGGTGAATGACGTGTTGGGGCTGCAAACCCTGCTGGTTTACAACGACCGCTCGCGTGGCAATTCGCGCATCGACCGTGAAGACAGCGTCTACCGCGCCGAAGATGCCGCACTGGTGGATATGGTCGGGCACGAATGGGGCTTGAACTATCGTGTACGCGGACGGCATGCCGGGCAGGATCCGTTGCTGTTCCTTGATCTGCGCAACACCCGCGGCTGGGTCAAGGACCACGCCAAAGGCAAAAGCGTGCTCAACCTGTTTGCCTATACCTGCGGCGTTGGCCTGAGCGCTGCGGCCGGCGGCGCCAGCGAGGTGTGCAACCTGGATTTCGCCGAGGGCAATCTGGCGGTCGGCCGTGAGAACGGTCTGCTCAACCCGCAACTGCCGAGCATGCAATTCGTGCAGTCCGACTACTTCCCGGCGATTCGCCAACTGGCCGGCCTGCCGATCAGCCAGCGCCGCGGGCAGAAACTGCCGAGCTATCCGCGCCTCGAACAGCGCCAATATGATCTGGTGCTGCTCGACCCACCGGCCTGGGCCAAGAGCGCGTTCGGCACCGTCGATTTGCTGCGCGACTATCAAAGCCTGCTCAAACCCGCCCTGCTGAGCACCGCCGACAACGGCGTGCTGATTTGCTGCAACAATCTGGCGAAAGTCAGCATGGACGATTGGCGCGATCAGGTGCTGCGCTGCGCGGAGAAGGCCGGGCGCCCGGTGCGTGAGTGCAGCGTGATGACGCCGGGACGCGACTTCCCCTCGCTGGATCAGCAGCCGCCGCTGAAAACCCTGATCCTGCAGCTCTGAGGCAGATCCCGGAACTTTGCGACCGAACAATCTGAACAATCCTGTCTACCGTCGGGTACTTCGGAACCGGAATGGCGTGCCATACTCCAAGGCACTCCGATTCAGACAGATGAAGCCGCACATGCCCAAAGGATTGATTCGCGCGATTGGCGCACTGTTGACCGCTCTGGCCCTCTACAGCCTGCTGGGGTTTCTGATTTTGCCGGGCATTGCACTACGGGTGGCCAACCAGCAATTGGCCAACTACGCCACGGTACCTGCGCATATCCAGCGCATCGAACTCAACCCGTTCAGCCTTGAGGTCACCCTCTGGGGGCTGGTCATCGGCGAGCCGGGCAAGGAACAGGTCGGCTTCGAACGCCTGTACGCCAACCTGCAACTCGACAGCCTGTGGACCAAAGCGCTGCACCTGTCCGATATCGAACTGGACAAACCCAAGACCGAAATTCTCTTCGCCAAAGACGGCAAGCTCAACCTGCTGGGGCTGTTCAAGATCCCGGCGAGCGAGCCGACCCCGGTTGACCCGAACGCCAAACCGTTCCCGCTGCGCATCGAGCGCATCAAGCTGACCAGCGGCAACGTGCATTTCCAGGACGCGCGTCCGAGCGAACCGATCGAATTTCTCTACGACAAACTCGACTTCGAGCTGAAAAACCTCAGCACCCTGCCCGATGACAACGCCGACATGACGCTGGTCGCCGCCGGCCCCGCTGGCGGCCAGATCGACTGGACCGGCAATTTCAGCCTGATCCCGATCGCCTCCGAAGGTAAGTTGAAAATCACCGACGGCCAGATGAAAGTCTGGTGGCCGTACGTCCGCGACTCGCTGCCGCTGGTGCTGGAAAACGGCGTGCTGAACCTGAGTACCGACTACAAGCTCAACCTGTCGAAACAAACCGAACTGCTGCTGAGCAATGTCGCGGTCAGCGTCGCGCCGTTTGCGATTAAAGCTCCGGACGGTCGGAAGTTGGCGAAGCTTGAGCGCCTCGACATCAGTGAAACCTCGATCGATCTGGCCAAGCAGCAAGTGGTGGTCGGCAAGATCCGCAGCCAGAAACTCGAAACCTGGGCTGCGCTGGAGGCCGACGGCCAACTCGACTGGCAGAAACTGTTCGCCAGCCAGCCGTCGAAGCCTGCCGCCAAAGCCGCCGCCGAACCCAAGAGCACGCCAGCCGCCGCCGACTCGCCGAAGCCCGAGCCAACTGCACCGAGCAAACCGTGGCAAGTGCTGCTCAAGGACGTGCAACTGCGCAATTACCAAGTGCACCTCGCCGACCGCAAGGCACAGCCGCCGGTAGCGTTGGAAGTCGGTCCACTGAACGTCGATCTGCAGAATTTCGACAACCTCAATGGCTCGCCTTTCAACCTCAAGCTCGATACGGGCCTGGGCAAGCAAGGCAAGATCAGCGCCGACGGCGTGGTCAATCTGGCGCCAGTGACTGCTCAGCTCAATGTGAAAACCCAAGACATCGACCTGCGTGTCGCCCAGTCCTACATCAACCCGTTCATCAAACTCGAACTGCGCAGCGGCATGCTCGGCAGTGACTTGAAGGTCAATCTGAAAAGCACCGATCCGCTGGCACTCAGCGTCACCGGCCGCGCGCAGATCGATCAACTGCACACCCTCGACACCCTGAAGACCCGTGACTTCCTCAAATGGCAGCAAGTGGTGCTCGAAGGCTTGAATTATCAACATGGCGACAGCCTGTCGATCGACAAGGTCAACCTGTTCCAGCCCTACGTGCGCTTCATGATCAACGACGACCGCAGCACCAACGTCGACGATCTGCTGATCCCGCAGCCTGCGGATTCCGCAGTGAAACCGGCGGCAGCGAAAACCGCCAGCAATGAAAAACCACTGGGCATCCATATCGGTGGAGTCGCGATCAATGACGGCTCGGCGAACTTCGCCGACTTCAGCCTGACGCCGAATTTCGCCACTGCGGTTCAGCAGCTCAACGGCCAGATCGGCACCATCGACAGCCGCCAGGTGAAACCGGCCACTGTCGATATCAAAGGCAAGGTTGACCGTTATGCGCCGGTGACCATCAAAGGTGCGGTGAACCCGTTCGACCCGATGGCCAGCCTCGACATCACCACCAGTTTCAAACGAGTAGAGCTGACCACGTTGACGCCCTACTCCGGCAAATTCGCCGGGTATCGCATCCGCAAGGGCCGGCTCAATCTCGATCTGCATTACCTGATCACCAAGGGTCAGCTCAAGGCCGAAAACAAAGTGGTGGTCGAGCAACTGCAACTGGGTGAGAGAGTCGACAGCCCGGATGCCGTGAGCCTGCCGCTGAAACTTGCAGTCGCCTTGCTCAAGGACGTCGATGGCAAGATTTCCATCGAGCTGCCGGTCACGGGTGACCTGAACAACCCGCAGTTCAGCGTGATGCCGATTGTCTGGCAGACCCTGCGCAACTTGATCGTCAAAGCTGCCGCCGCACCGTTCAAGATGATTGGCGGGCTGGTCAGTGGTGGCGGTTCGCAAGACCTCGGCACCGTCTCGTTTGCACCGGGTTCAAGTGACCTGAGCAAAGACGCCGAAGCGGCGCTGGTGAAGCTCTCGCAAGCACTGAAGGAACGTCCGGCCCTGCGTCTGGAAATTGAAGGCACCGCAGCGAAAAGCAGCGATGGCCCCTTGCTCGCCGAACAGCGTCTGGAACGCGAATACCAGTACAACTATTACAAAATGCTCCAGCGCCGTGGCGACAAGGTACCGGCGCAGGCTTCGTTGATTGAGGTGCCGGACGGCGAGAAAGGTCCGCTGCTCGAAGGCATCTACCGCACTCGCCTGAAAACCCAGCCTCCGGCAGAATGGAAGGACCTGGGCAAGGAAGAACGTACCGCCAAGATGCGCGCCGGGATCATCGAGTTCTGGAGTTCCAGCGAAGTATTGCTGCGCCAACTCGGCCAGGATCGCGCCAGCAGCATCAAAGACTATCTGGTCGACAAAGGCCAGTTGGCGGACGACCGCGTGTATTTCATCGACACCACACTCGGCGAAGCTGAAAGCGACGGTCGGGTGGTCACGCAAATGCATCTGGATGCCGAGTGATGAATTGCAAATGGTTGGCTGCAATGGCGCTGACACTGGCTACAGGCGAGGCGTCGGCGTCAGATACCTTGCGTTGCGGCAGTCAACTGGTAAGCCTCGGCGACCGCTCCAGTGAAGTGCTGCAGAAATGCGGGGAGCCGGTCAGCCGCGATCCGCTTGGCTACAAGCGCAGTGCCAATCGGCGTGAGGAATTTCAGGTCGAGGAATGGACCTACGGCCCGAACAACGGCATGTACCAATACTTGCGCTTCGAAGGTAATCGTCTGCGACAGATCAACAGCAAACGCGGAAATTGAAAAAAGCTCGCAGGCTGCGAGCTTTTTTGTTTCGCCAATAGAACAGGCCCCGACACAAGTGTCGGGGCCTGCAATGACCACATTCCATGTGGCCGTTCGCATGAACTCTAAAGGTGCGACAGACGTATTGCTCGGCCCGGCTGTCGCGTCTTCTCCCGGTTCAGGCGAGAAGTCTTGCCTTACTCGGCTTTCAGGCCGTCAGCGGCGACCGCTTTAACGCCTTTGATTTTCTTGGCGATAGCTACAGCCACGTCTTTCTGCGATTCAGTGACAGCAGTAGTCGAGGAGAGCGAAACAACGCCTTTGTTGGTTTCTACTTTGATGTCGGTACCAGGAATGCCTTTTTCGGTAACCAGGTCGGCTTTGACCTTGGTGGTGATCCAGGTGTCGGAGGTGTCTTGTTTCATTTCAGTAACTTCGCCAGCCGCGAGAGTCATTGGAGCCTGGGTGGCTTGAGTCTGGGCAAATGCACCGGAAGCCATGGTCAGGGTCAGCGCGGTAGCAGCAGCGGCAGTGATAGCGAACTTCTTCATACGAGTAACTCCTGTTTTTCTGGAAAGTCTGCTGCGTGTCTTGTCAGCAGGGTTACGGTAGATATTGCGAAGGCTGTGCCAACTTTTCAAAAGACAAAATATTCATATAAATCAATGCGTTAACAAAACAGTAAATTTTCGGAATCATGCAAATTGCATGAGACTCGATAAAACGACATGCAAGTTGCAGGTTTTGGGAAAGTTCCTAAGACGCTGAAATTATTGAAGCTTTTGTTAAGTGCTGCACAAATCAAAATGCCCCGCAACGCGGGGCATTTGTTTTACCAGACCTGGCGGATTACGCGCCGCTGGCAGTGCAGCCTTTAGGGGAGTATTCCGCGTTCACTGTCGTTGCACAGGTCCACACGCCTGATGTGGCCCCAGTGGCCGCGCCGGAGCGGCTGAGTGTGATCGTTTTACCCAGCACCGGACCGGGTGCGTTGAGCAACGTGCAAGTGATCGAGCCGGCTCCCGTAGAAGCTGTGCCGGTAGCCGCGAGTGTGCAGTTGGAGGTCGTCGCCGCAGCACCACCCGCTACCAGCGTCAGCGTCGGATCAGTGCCCTGATTGATGGTGTCTTCAAATGGCACTTTCAAAGCGCTGATCTCTGCCAGACCCGCCGTCACCTTGGAGCGCGCCTGATACTTGGAATACTGTGGCAGGGCGATGGTCGCCAGAATGCCGATGATCGCCACTACGATCAGCAGCTCGATCAGCGTGAAACCTTTTTGGTTGTTCATAGACAGGCTCTCCATGCATGAGTCGAAGTCTCATGATCTGACAAGGACTCAGCACAGCCCATGCCAACCGCCGCAAGGCCCCGAACGCAGGGGGCGAAGGCGCTGCAAGGCGCCGTCCTACAACTCGTAACCGCACTATCTGACGCTTTTTGTCACCTGCACCCACCGTGTTTTGTGCTGTCACTTGACTAGGCTATAAGTCATGAACTGCAAGCGCACGGAATCCCCATGAACGACATCGCTCTGAGCGGTCTGGCCAAACAACTGGTACAGGCCGAACTGCTCACGGAAAAAAGCGCCCAGCACGCCTGGCAACAGGCCCAGCGCAATCGACTGTCGCTGGTCAGCTATCTGGTGCAAAACAAACTGGTGAAGAGTTACCAGGTCGCCGAGATCGCCTCCGAGCACTTCGGCATGGCCTTCATGGACCTCAGCTGTCTGGACAAGGAAACCCAGCCCAAAGGCCTGGTCAGTGAAAAACTGGTGCGTCAACACCATGCCCTGCCCCTGTGGCGACGCGGTAACAAACTGTTTGTGGGGATTTCCGATCCGAGCAATTATCAGGCAATCAATGACATCCAGTTCAGCACCGGGCTGAGCACCGAAGCGATCCTGGTCGAGGACGACAAGCTCAGTGATGCCATCGAGAAATTCTTCGACACTCACACCAGCGGTCTGGAAGACATGGCCGATGTCGACCTTGACGGGCTGGACGTCGAATCCATTGATGAAAACAAGCAGGACGCCATCGGCGGGATGGACGCCGACGATGCGCCCGTGGTGCGCTTCGTGCACAAGATGCTGCTCGATGCGATCAAAAGCGGCTCTTCCGACCTGCACTTCGAACCCTACGAGAAATCCTACCGGGTTCGCGTGCGCACCGACGGCATCCTGCGCGAAGTGGCCAAGCCACCGATTCAACTGGCGGGACGGATCGCCGCGCGGCTGAAGGTCATGGCCAGCCTCGACATCTCGGAACGGCGCAAACCACAGGACGGCCGGATCAAGCTGCGTCTGTCGAAATCCAAATCGATCGATTTCCGGGTCAACACCCTGCCGACCCTGTGGGGCGAAAAAGTCGTGATCCGGATCCTCGATCCGTCCAGCGCGCAGATGGGCATCGACGCCCTCGGCTACGAGCCGGAGCAAAAAGACTTGTACATGGCCGCGCTCAAGCAGCCACAAGGGATGATTCTGGTGACCGGCCCGACCGGTTCAGGCAAAACCGTTTCGCTGTATACCGGGATCAACATCCTCAATACCGTCGACATCAATATCTCCACCGCCGAAGACCCGGTGGAGATCAACATGGAAGGCGTCAATCAGGTCAACGTCAATCCGCGCCAAGGGCTGGATTTCGCCCAGGCGCTGCGCTCGTTTCTGCGTCAGGACCCGGACGTGATCATGGTCGGCGAGATTCGTGACCTCGAAACTGCAGAGATCGCCATCAAAGCGGCGCAGACCGGGCACCTTGTGTTGTCCACGCTGCACACCAACAGCGCCGCCGAAACCCTGACCCGTCTGCACAACATGGGCATTCCCGGCTTCAACATCGCCACCTCGGTCAGCCTGATCATCGCCCAGCGTCTGGCGCGCAAGCTGTGCAGCCACTGCAAGAAACCCATCGAAATTCCGCGCGAAACCCTGATCAAGGAAGGCTTCCCCGCGGAACGCATCGGCAGTTTTACCCTCTATGAGCCCGTCGGATGCGATCTCTGCAACAACGGCTACAAGGGCCGTATCGGCATTTATGAAGTAGTGAAGAACACCCCCGAGCTGCAACGGCTGATCATGGCCTCGGGCAACTCGCTGGAAATCGACGCGCAGATGCGCCGCGACGGCTTCAACGATCTGCGCACCTCGGGCCTGATCAAAGCCATGCAAGGCATCACCAGCCTTGAAGAAATCAACCGGGTCACCAAGGACTGAACATGGCGGTCAAGGCAGCAAAAATCAGCGTCTATTCCTGGGAAGGCATGGACAAGAAAGGCAGTAAAGTCACCGGGGAGTTGAGCGGGCACAACCCCGCGCTGATCAAGGCACAACTGCGCAAGCAAGGGATCAACCCGGGCAAGGTGCGCAAGAAATCCGCGTCCTGGCTGAGCCTGGGCAAACGCATCAAGGCGCAGGACATCGCGCTGTTCACCCGGCAGATGGCGACCATGATGAAGGCCGGCGTGCCGTTGTTGCAGTCGTTCGACATCATCGGCGAAGGGTTCGATAACCCGGCCATGCGCAAATTGGTGGACGAGGTGAAACAGGAAGTCGCCGCGGGCAACAGCTTCGCCGCCGCGCTGCGCAAAAAGCCGCAATATTTCGATGAGCTGTATTGCAACCTGGTGGATGCCGGCGAGCAATCCGGCGCCCTCGACACCCTGTTGGAGCGGGTCGCCACCTACAAGGAAAAGACCGAACGGCTCAAGGCCAAAATCAAGAAAGCCATGACCTACCCCACTGCCGTAGTGCTGGTGGCAGCGGTGGTCACCGGAATTCTGTTGGTGAAAGTAGTGCCGCAGTTTCAGTCGGTTTTTTCCGGTTTCGGCGCTGAGCTGCCGGCATTCACCGTGATGGTGATCAGCCTGTCGGAGTTCATGCAGCAATGGTGGTGGGCAATTCTGGGCGTACTGATCGCGGCGTTCTTCGGCACGCGTCATGCGCTGAAAACCTCGCAGACTTTTCGCGACAAGCGCGACACCTGGCTGCTGAAGCTGCCGCTGGTCGGCACACTGATGTACAAATCGGCGGTGGCGCGCTTTGCCCGCACTCTCTCGACCACTTTCGCCGCCGGGGTGCCGTTGGTGGAGGCGCTGGATTCGGTGGCCGGTGCCGCCGGTAACGTGGTGTTCAAGCGTGCGATATTGCGCATTCGTCAGGACGTATCCACCGGCATGCAGCTGAATTTTTCGATGCGCAGCACCGGGGTGTTCCCGAACATGGCGGTGCAGATGACGGCCATCGGCGAGGAGTCCGGCGCGCTGGATGAAATGCTCGACAAGGTCGCCGGATTCTACGAGGAGGAAGTGGATAATATGGTCGACAACCTCACCAGCCTGATGGAGCCGTTCATCATGGTGGTGCTCGGGGTCATCGTCGGCGGTCTGGTAGTGGCGATGTATCTGCCGATCTTCCAACTCGGTTCAGCGATCTGACATGCCCATCGACGAATTCCTCAGCCTGTATCCGCTGGCCTTCACCCTCACTGCTCTGGTGCTGGGGCTGGTGGTCGGCAGCTTCCTCAACGTGGTGATCTGGCGCCTGCCGAAAATGCTTGAGCGCGAATGGCGCCAGCAGGCCCATGACGTACTCGGCTTGCCCGGCGAAACACCGCTGCCGACCTACAACCTGATGCTGCCGCATTCACAATGCCCGCACTGCGGCCACCGCATCCGCGCCTGGGAAAATATTCCTGTGCTCAGTTACGTGTTGTTGCGTGGACGCTGCTCAAGTTGCGCAGCACCGATCAGCAAGCGCTATCCACTGACCGAACTGGCTTGCGGCCTGCTCTCGGCCTTCATCGCCTGGCATTTGGGTTTTGGCTGGCCGGCCGGTTGGTTGATCGTGCTCACTTGGGGCTTGCTGGCGATGAGTCTGATCGACACCGAGCACCAACTTTTACCGGATGTGCTGGTATTGCCGCTGTTGTGGCTGGGGCTGATCGTCAACAGCTTCGGGCTGTTCGCTTCGCTGCACGATGCGCTGTGGGGCGCGGTGGCCGGTTACATGGCGCTGTGGTCGGTGTTCTGGCTGTTCAAACTGATCACCGGCAGGGACGGCATCGGTCATGGCGATTTCAAGTTGCTGGCGTTGATTGGCGCTTGGGGTGGCTGGCAGATTCTGCCGCTGACCATCCTCCTGTCATCGCTGGTCGGCGCGGTGATCGGCGTGATTTTTCTGCGCCTGCGCGAGCAAAAAACCTCGACACCGATCCCCTTCGGGCCGTTTCTGGCAATTGCCGGCTGGATCGCTTTGCTCTGGGGTGGTCAAATAACCGGCTTCTATTGGCAGTTTGTCGGTTTGCAATGAACACCTCTGTGAAACAACCCTGGATTCTCGGCCTGACCGGCGGCATCGGCAGCGGCAAAAGCGCGGCGGCCCAGCACTTCATCGACCTCGGCATCCATGTAGTGGATGCCGATCACGCGGCGCGCTGGGTGGTCGAACCGGGGCGCCCGGCTCTGGCGAAGATTGCCGAGCATTTCGGCGCTGGCGTATTACAGGCGGATGGCACGCTGGATCGCGCGGCGCTGCGCATACTTATCTTTGAAGTCCCAGAGGAACGGCGCTGGCTCGAAGCCTTGCTGCATCCGCTGATCGGCGAAGAGATCGCACATCATCTGGCGCTGGCAAAATCGCCCTACGCGATTCTGGTATCGCCGCTGCTCATCGAGTCCGGGCAATACGCGATGACTCAGCGCATCCTGGTGATCGACGCCCCGCAACAACTGCAGATCGAACGCACCTTGCAGCGTGACCAGACCAGCGAGCAGCAGGTTCAGGCAATCCTCAAGGCCCAATCCAGCCGCGAAGACCGCGTGAACCGTGCCGACGACGTGGTGGTCAACGACCGCGACCTCGCCTGGCTGCACAGCGAGGTCGAACGCCTGCATCACCTTTACCTGACTTTATCCGGAGGCCAAGCATGAGCCAGATCCCAACCGTAGAATGCCCGACCTGTGGCGCCCCCGTGGAATTTACTCCAGCGAACAAAGCCCGCCCGTTCTGCTCGGATCGCTGCAAGCTGATCGACCTCGGCGCCTGGGCGTCGGAAGAGCACAAAATCCCGGTTGCGCCGGATGCCGAAGATGAATTGTTTTCCGGCGATTTCGATCCGCGTCACTGAACCCGGATCAAGACTTCGGATCGTCATCCTTCCACGGCGCCGACAGGTAGCGCGTGCGGTTGAAGGTTTCCAGCCATTCCGGGCTGAACACCACCAGCGCGCTGACCACCATGCCATTGATGAAGGCCTCGGGGAAAATGATCAGCCACAGGTAACCGATGAAATCTTCCAGCCACTCCGGCATGGCGAAAATGCCGTCGTACCAGAGCAATGTCAGGCTGAGCAGCAGGCACAGCAGCGCCGATAGCGCGGCGGCGAGAAACCCCGAGCAGAAGATATACACAAACGGATTACGCGGCTGGGCGCGCTCGACGAGGATCGCCACGCACTCGGTGATCAGCACCGGCAGCAGAATAAACAACGCACCGTTGACCCCGAGCGCCGCCAGATCCTGACGCCCGAGCAGCACCAGACCGATCTGCGCCACCAGCCCGCCGACAATTGCCAACGGCCAATCGAGCAGCAATGTGACGGCGGTCATGCCGATGAAGTGGTATGACACGCCAGTATCGAAATCCCTGCGCACCAGCCACAGCAGAAACAACGCGAACACCGTGCCGAACAGCAAATGCTGCCGGCGACTGTCGCTGAACAGCTCGACCCACGGCGCACGCCAGATCGCCCACAGCAGCACCGGCAGATAAATCAGCCAGCCAAGTGTCAGGCTTGTGGATAACAGCAGTTCGGCACCGATCATGACGACATCACCTTGACTCGCACCGCATCCTCCATGGATTTGCGTCCTGTGCCGAAGTCTACACCGCCACCGGCGCGTCATCAGCCCAAGCAAAGCTTTCTGCTTGTCGCATTTGAACGCTAAGCTTGGGCCTATGGATGACTCAGATTACCTACGCCTGCTGACCATCGCGGCCGAGCAAGCCAACGCGTTCCTGTCCAATGCCCGCAAATGGGAGCGTGAGCGTTGGGTCTGCCAACGCCTGCTGCAAGGCTTGAACATTCCGTATCGCGCCGACGAATTCGCCCCGGCCGGGGAGCCACCGGACGTGCTGTTTCGCGATGCCAACTTCGAAGTATTCTTCGTGCTCGACGAGGGCCGCAGGCTCAACGACGAATGGCGCGATGAATTGCAACGGCGGCGTAGCGCGTTCTCCCTGAGCCAACTGGTACGCCGCGAAGCCAAACCCAAACGGATTCCGGCCAACGAATTCCTGCTGCGCCTGGCACCGACCCTGCGCAAGAAGGCGCACAACTACAAGGAACGCGGGATGGATCTGGGCGAGCTGGACATCATTGCTTTCGCCAGCCTCAAGCGTGAAGTGCTGGATTTGAACAGCCACTTTCCACCGCCGACCGAATATCTGCGTCAGGGCTGGCGCTCGCTGTCGCTGGTCGGGCCGACTTTTGCCCGCGTGCTGTTCGCGCATCCGGATGCACCGGACTTTCTGCGCAGCAACCTCGGACGCAGCATCGTGTTCGATGTCGGGATCAGCCTGTGACACCACTTCAACAATTGATCGCTGATGTTCCACAGACTGGCCGGGTGCGCTGGATCGGCGTGCGTCCCGAATCGCGTGGGCCAATGATCGAACTCGATGCAGTCGAAGCTCGGCTGGAGGCAGGACTGACCGGTGACCACGCGCGCCCCGGCGTACGCAATGCGCGGCAGGTGACGTTGATTCAGTGGGAACACCTGGCAGTGATCAGCGCTTTGATGGGCCGCCCGAGCGAGCAACCCGTCAAACCTGAAGATCTGCGGCGCAATCTGGTCATAAGTGGCATTAACCTGTTCAGCCTCAAGGGCCGGCGCTTTCGCATTGGCCAGGCGATTTTCGAAACCACCGGCTGGTGCCAGCCCTGCGCACGCCTGCAAAACAACCTCGGCCCCGGCACCTTTCAAGCGGTGCGCGGGCATGGCGGAATCACCGCGCGAGTGTTACAAAGCGGGATCATTCGCCTCGACGATAGCGTGCTCGTCGAACCGCTGCCGGACAGCGGCTATGCTCCGTTCAACCCCGGTTGAAAACCGCTGTAGCTTCTGCACATTCAGCAACGTCTACCTGACGAGGCCTTTATGACCAGCCGCCTGAACCCCGATGACCAAAAGCATGTCGAAGAGTACCTGCATCTGTCCCAACACCGAGTCGAGCGCCGGCCTTTCCGGCCGTGGATGCTCCTGGTGCTGGTGCTGGCAGTGACCATTGGTCTGGGCTTGTTGAGCCGATTTATCAGTTACCTGACGCTATGAGCTGCCTCGCGCTCGCTTGGGTAACCGCACCGATTTCCTTTAAAAACCTTGCGAGTTATCCCTATGTCCCATCGTATTGTTATTGTCGGCGGCGGCGCCGGCGGTCTGGAGTTGGCTACCCGTCTGGGTAAGACTCTGGGCAAACGCGGCACGGCCAGCGTGATGCTGGTCGACGCGAACCTGACGCACATCTGGAAACCACTGCTGCACGAAGTGGCCGCCGGATCGCTGAACTCTTCCGAAGACGAACTCAACTATGTTGCCCAGGCCAAATGGAACCACTTCGAGTTTCAGCTGGGGCGCATGAGCGGGCTTGATCGCGCCTCGAAGAAAATTCAGCTAGCGGCCACTTACGACGAAAACGGCGTCGAACTGGTGCCCGCGCGTGAAGTGGCTTATGACTCGCTGGTGATCGCAGTCGGCAGCACCACCAACGATTTCGGCACGCAGGGCGCGGCGCAGCATTGCCTGTTCCTCGACACGCGCAAACAGGCCGAGCGTTTCCATCAGCAGTTGCTGAATCACTACCTGCGCGCGCATGCCGGACAGACCGATACGGTCGAGCAGATCAGCGTGGCCATCGTCGGCGCTGGCGCCACGGGCGTCGAGCTGGCGGCCGAACTGCACAACGCTGCCCATGAACTGGCGGCTTACGGTCTGGACCGGATCAAACCGGAAAACATGCACATCACCCTGATCGAAGCCGGGCCACGGGTGCTGCCTGCCCTGCCGGAACGTATCGGCGGGCCAGTGCACAAAACCCTGGAGAAGCTGGGCGTCAACGTGATGACCAACGCTTCGGTCAGCGAAGTCACCGCCGACAGCCTGATCACCGCCGATGGCAACGAGATCAAGGCCAGCCTGAAAGTCTGGGCGGCCGGTATTCGTGCGCCGGGCTTCCTCAAGGACATCGACGGTCTGGAAACCAACCGCATCAACCAGCTGCAAGTGCTGCCGACTTTGCAGACCACCCGTGATGAAAACATCTTCGCCTTCGGTGACTGCGCCGCTTGCCCGCAACCGGGCACCGACCGCAACGTGCCGCCGCGCGCTCAGGCTGCGCACCAACAGGCGTCGTTGCTGGCCAAATCGCTGAAACTGCGCATCGAAGGCAAGACACTGCCGGAGTACAAGTACACCGACTACGGTTCACTGATTTCGCTGTCGCGTTTTTCCGCTGTGGGTAACTTGATGGGCAACCTGACCGGCAGCGTGATGCTCGAGGGCTGGCTGGCGCGGATGTTTTACGTGTCGCTGTACCGCATGCACCAGGTGGCGCTGTATGGGCCGTTCCGCACGGCGATGCTGATGCTTGGCAGCAAGATCGGGCGCGGCACCGAGCCACGTTTGAAACTGCATTGATGTAAAACCAGCTGTATGAAAAAGCCGCGCTTTCCTTTTGAAAAGCGCGGCTTTTTTCATGTCTGCAGAACAGCGCCATAGTCTGTTCATAAACGAAACACAAAAAAAATCCCCGTATCTTTCGATACGAGGATTTTTAATATGGTCGGGGTAAGGGGATTCGAACTCCTGACATCCTGCTCCCAAAGCAGGCGCGCTACCGGACTGCGCTATACCCCGGTAAAAAAAAGGCGACCTTTCGATCGCCTTCTTCGATCAGCGCTTTTGGCGTCTGATCTTAAGATTCGATCCCAGCGTTAACTGGTTTCAAAAATGGTGGGTCGTGTGGGATTCGAACCTACGACCAATTGGTTAAAAGCCAACTGCTCTACCAACTGAGCTAACGACCCAAAAATGGTCGGGGTAAGGGGATTCGAACTCCTGACATCCTGCTCCCAAAGCAGGCGCGCTACCGGACTGCGCTATACCCCGGTTTGAAATTGGCTCCGTGACCAGGACTCGAACCTGGGACCCAATGATTAACAGTCATTTGCTCTACCGACTGAGCTATCACGGAACTACATATTTCAATTTACAACGGTGAAACTTGCAGCTTCTCGACACCGCTTTCGCATCGCTGCGTTAGTGTGTCTGAGGCGCGCTATTCTACAACCTAGAACACCTCTGTCAACCCCCTAAATCGCTTTCAAGTTAATGATTTGCAACTTATTTCAGATTCCTGCTCGGTGAGCTGAAACCCTTGTGGGTGACTGACTGCGGGGCGCACTTTACAAGCCTTTTCCTTAGAGTTCAACAGCCTGGCGAAAAAAAGGCCTCGCAATGCGAGGCCTTGATTACATCGACAGCATAAAGCGTCAGTCGAAGGTGATCTCGTCGTTGGTCACAACGCCGGTAGCGGTCTCGCCCGGCATGAAACGACCCGACAGGATCAATTGCGCCAGCGGGTTCTCGATCCAGCGTTGAATCGCGCGTTTCAACGGCCGTGCGCCATACACCGGGTCGTAACCGACGGCGATCAGCTTGTCCATCGCCTCCGGGCTCAGTTCCAGTTTCAGCTCACGCTCGGCCAGACGGCTGCGCAGACGCCCCAACTGGATCTCGGTAATACCCGCGATCTGATCCCGCGCCAGCGGCTCGAAGATCACTACTTCGTCGACCCGGTTGATGAATTCCGGGCGGAAGTGCGTGGTCAGTGCGTCCATTACCGCTGCACGTTGCGCCTCACGATCACCAACCAGCTCCTGAATCTGCACCGAACCGAGGTTCGAGGTCATGACGATCACGGTATTGCGGAAGTCCACTGTACGGCCGTGGCTGTCAGTCAGGCGACCATCCTCGAGCACTTGCAGCAGGATGTTGAACACATCCGGATGCGCCTTCTCGACTTCGTCCAGCAGGATCACCGAGTAAGGCTTGCGGCGTACCGCTTCGGTCAGGTAACCGCCCTCTTCGTAGCCGACGTATCCCGGTGGCGCACCGATCAAGCGAGCCACGGAATGTTTCTCCATGAACTCGGACATATCGATCCGCACCATCGCCTCTTCGGTATCAAAGAGGAATTCGGCCAGCGCCTTGCACAGCTCGGTTTTACCGACACCGGTCGGGCCGAGGAACATGAACGAGCCGCTCGGGCGATTCGGATCGGACAACCCGGCGCGCGAACGCCGCACCGCATTGGAAACGGCGACGACCGCTTCTTCCTGACCGATCACGCGCTTGTGCAACAGGCTTTCCATCTTCATCAGCTTGTCGCGCTCGCCTTCGAGCATTTTCGATACCGGAATGCCGGTCCACTTCGAAACGACTTCAGCGATTTCCTCTTCGGTCACCTTGCTGCGCAGCAACTGGTTTTCGCTTTTGCCGTGCTGATCGACCATTTGCAGGCTGCGCTCCAGATCCGGGATCACCCCGTACTGCAACTCGGCCATGCGGTTCAGGTCGCCTTTACGGCGGGCCGCTTCCAGTTCCTGACGCGACTGTTCGATCTTTTGCTGAATCTGTGCAGAACCCTGTACCTCGGCTTTTTCCGAGTTCCAGATTTCTTCCAGATCGGAGTACTCGCGCTCAAGCCGGACGATTTCCTCCTGGAGTTTTTCCAGACGTTTCATCGCCGCTTCGTCGCTTTCTTTCTTCAGCGCCTGGGATTCCACCTTCAACTGAATCAGACGTCGTTCCAGACGATCGAGTACTTCCGGCTTGGAGTCGATCTCCATGCGGATGCGGCTGGCGGCCTCGTCGATCAGGTCGATGGCCTTGTCCGGCAGCTGCCGATCAGTGATGTAGCGATGGCTGAGCTTGGCTGCCGCTATGATCGCGCCGTCGGTGATAGCCACCTTGTGGTGAACCTCGTAACGCTCTTTGAGGCCACGCAGGATCGCGATGGTGTCTTCTTCGCTCGGTTCTTCCACCAGCACTTTCTGGAAACGCCGTTCGAGGGCCGCGTCCTTCTCTATATATTGGCGGTACTCGTTGAGCGTGGTCGCGCCGACGCAGTGCAGCTCGCCGCGGGCCAGTGCCGGTTTGAGCATGTTGCCGGCATCCATCGAGCCTTCGCCTTTACCGGCGCCGACCATGGTGTGCAGCTCGTCGATGAACAGAATGATCTGCCCTTCCTGTTTCGACAGCTCGTTGAGCAGTGATTTCAGGCGCTCTTCGAACTCGCCGCGATACTTGGCACCGGCAATCAGCGCGCCCATATCGAGGGACAACAGACGCTTGCCCTTGAGGCCATCCGGCACTTCGCCGTTGATGATGCGCTGCGCCAGACCTTCGGCAATCGCGGTTTTACCCACGCCAGGCTCGCCGATCAGCACCGGGTTGTTCTTGGTGCGGCGCTGCAGAACCTGAATCGTGCGGCGGATTTCGTCGTCACGGCCGATTACCGGATCGAGTTTGCCTTCCTCGGCGCGCTTGGTCAGGTCGACAGTGTATTTATCCAACGCCTGACGCGACTCTTCGTGGTTGGCGTCATTCACCGCCTCGCCACCGCGCAGATTGTTGATGGCGTTTTCCAGAGCTTTCTTGCTCACGCCCTGGCCGAGCAGCAACTTGCCGAGCTTGCTGTTCTCATCCATCGCCGCCAGCAACACCAGCTCGCTGGAAATGAACTGGTCGCCCTTCTGCTGGGCCAGACGGTCAGCCTGGTTAAGCAGGCGCGCCAGATCCTGCGACATGTTCACATCGCCAGTCGGGTTCTGGATTTTCGGTAATTGGTCGAGCTCTTTGGTCAGCTCTTTGCGCAGGCTGTTGACGTCGAAGCCCACCTGCATCAGCAGGGGTTTGATCGAACCACCCTGCTGTTCGAGCATCGCCTGCATCAAATGTGCTGGCTCAATGCCCGGATGATCATGACCGACCGCCAAAGACTGGGCGTCGGACAAGGCTAACTGCAATTTACTGGTTAAACGGTCTATACGCATGGGTCACCTTCCTTTTGAGCAGGCCGGACCTAAGAAACCATCCTGAATAAAGAAACCTGCCAGATACCGCTATAGATGCGGTCGATTCTGCAAGATTCAAGCGTCGGAGAGTTGATGCAAGTCAGACAAGCTTAGCGGGTGAGCCAAACCAGAGAGGCAAATCGACCGGTGCGCGAAGCACGGCGATAGGAAAAGAAGCGCGGATCGCTGACGGTGCAGAAACCGCCGCCATAAACAGCAGTGACACCACGCACAGCTAAACGCAAACGCGCCAGCGTATAGATGTCGGCCATGAACTTGCCGGCGTTATGACTCGGGACAAAGGCCGTCGCCGCTTCAGGCAATTGATTGACGAAGACTTCCCGGACTTCCGCGCCGACTTCAAAGGCTTGCGGGCCGATCGCCGGACCGAGCCAGACGAGGATTTCTTCAGGAGCAACATCCAGGCTGTCGAGCGTGGCTTCCAGCACACCAGCCGCCAGACCGCGCCAACCGGCATGGGCTGCGGCAACGCGAGTGCCGGCACGGTTGCAGAACAATGCCGGCAGGCAATCCGCCGTCATCGCCGTGCAGGCAATGCCGGGCGTATCGGTCCAACTGGCGTCAGCGGTCGCGACCACACCCGGATCGGCATGGGCCACGGCAATTCCGTGGACCTGCTGCAACCAGGCAGGCTTGATCGAAAAGTGCTCAGTCAGGCGTCGACGGTTTTCAGCGACAGCTGCGGGGCTGTCCTCGACATGATCGCCAAGGTTGAGGCTGTCGAACGGCGCCAGACTGACGCCGCCCTCGCGGGTGGTGACACAGGCTTTGACGCTGGCCGGCGCGGGCCAGTCCGGCGTCAGCCACTTCATCCGATGAACGCCTCGCGATCCTGCTTGAGCAAGGTCAGCAGCCACACCAGGTCTTCTGGCAATGGCGATTCCCAGCTCATGCGCTTACCGGTCGTCGGATGATCCAGCTCCAGGAAGCGTGCGTGCAGTGCCTGGCGCGGGAATGCCTTCAGGGTTTCAACCATGTTCACGTTGGCCGCTGGCGGAATGCGGAAACGGCCGCCGTACGCCGGATCGCCAACCAACGGGAAGTTGATGTGCGCCATGTGTACGCGAATCTGGTGCGTACGACCGGTTTCCAGTTTGACCCGCACATGAGTGTGGGAACGGAAACGCTCCAGCACGCGGTAGTGGCTGACGGCAGGCTTGCCGCCTTCCATCACCGCCATGCGCTGGCGCTGCTGGCCGTGACGACCGATCGGGGCGTTGATCTTGCCACCGGCAGTGACCACGCCGATCACGATGCACTCGTAGATCCGGCTGACGCTGCGACTTTGCAACTGGGTGACCAGTTGGGTCTGCGCCTGAATGGTCTTGGCCACTACCATCAGACCGGTGGTGTCCTTGTCCAGACGATGCACGATACCGGCGCGCGGAACATTGATGATGTCCGGCACGTGGTGCAGCAAGGCGTTGAGCAAGGTGCCATCGGCGTGACCGGCAGCCGGGTGCACCACCAGGCCCGCAGGCTTGTTGATCACCAGAATGTCGTCATCTTCGTAAACGATGTCGAGTTCGATGTCTTGAGCGATCCATTCGCCCTGAGCTTCCTGCTCGGCAGTCAACTCAAGAATGGCGCCACCGTGAACGATGTCTCGCGGGCGGATAACCGCCCCATCCACAGTCAGGCGGCCGTCTTTGATCCAGGCGGAAAGGCGCGAGCGCGAGTGCTCAGCGAAGAGTTGGGCGGCGACTTGATCGAGGCGTTGGCCGCCCAAATCGGACGGCACCTCTGCGCGAAGTTCAATTTTATCGGACATGCTCTGACTGTGCGTCGGCACAGCTTTTGGTTTCGGCTGCGCGCTTGTGGTTAAATACGGCGTCTTTTGCCCCGAGGCTTTTCAACGGGGCGCTCATCATAACAGGACGGCCCCGCCCAAGACAGCGGCCGTCATAGGGACGCAAGCCGCCATGCAAGTGAAACACCTGCTGCTGATCGCCATCCTCGCATTGACCGCTGCTTGCTCATCGAAGGAAGTCGTAGACGAAAACCTGAGTGAAGCCGAGCTGTACCAGCAGGCTCAGCAGGACCTGGACAACAATAGCTACACCAGTGCCACAGCCAAGCTGAAGGCCCTGGAGTCGCGTTATCCGTTCGGTCGCTACGCTGACCAGGCACAACTCGAGCTGATCTACGCCAACTACAAGAACGCCGAGCCGGAAGCTGCCAAGTCCGCCGCCGAGCGCTTCATTCGTTTGCACCCACAGCATCCGAACGTGGATTACGCGTATTACCTCAAGGGTCTGACCTCGTTCGACCAGGACGTCGGCCTGTTGGCGCGTTTCCTGCCGCTGGACATGACCAAGCGTGACCCGGGCGCTGCCCGCGACTCCTACAACGAGTTCGCCCAGCTCACCAGCCGCTACCCGAACAGCCGCTACGCGCCGGACGCCAAGCAGCGCATGATTTATCTGCGCAACCTGCTGGCGGCCTACGAAATCCACGTGGCCGACTACTACCTGACCCGTCAGGCCTATGTAGCCGCTGCCAACCGTGGTCGTTATGTGGTTGAAAACTTCCAGGAAACCCCATCGGTCGGTGACGGCCTGGCGGTGATGACCGAGGCTTACCAGCGTCTGCACCTCGACGAACTGGCTGCCACCAGTCTGGAAACCCTTAAGCTCAACTACCCGAATCACCGCACCCTGCAAGACGGTCAGTTCGTGCCAACGGTCGCCGAAGCCGACAACCGTTCGTTCCTGAGCAAGGCGACTCTGGGCCTGATCGAATCGCGTCCACCGCTGCCGCCGGGCGAAACCCGCGCCAACCAGGACGTGCAGAAGCAGTACCAGGACGCGAAAGACGCGATTCCGAACGATCTCAAGCCTAAAGACGAGAACGGCGACGTGATCGAAGAGCCTGAGCCGGAATCGAGCGACACTGACCGCTCGATCTTCAGCTACATGACCTTTGGTCTGTTCGACTGATTACATCGGCGGTACGAAAAAGGGAGATCTGCGGATCTCCCTTTTTTATTGCCGCGATTTAATCCGCTGTGCGCCCGCCAAGACCTTGGCTAAACTGCCGATTCATCCGTCGAAAAGCCGCCCATCATGCTTCGTTTACTGTTCTGGATCGCCCTGATTGCCGCCGCGCTGTGGCTGTGGCGCAAATTCAAAGCGCCTGCCGCGTCCGCACAATCGCCGCGTGAGCAAGACGCCGCGCCCATGGTACGCTGCGCCCACTGCGGCGTGCACCTGCCGCGTGACCGCGCGCTGAACCTGCAACAACAGTGGTATTGCAGCCAGGCTCACCTTGAGCAAGGCCCGGGTGCCAGTGATCGCTGAGGCCGCCAACGCCGACAGCAAACAGGCTCAGCGACTGCTGCGCCTCTATCACCTTTACCGTTTAAGCATCGGCATCACGTTAGTGCTGCTGATTTCCAGCAACATGGACAACCGCCTGCTGACCTCCGCCAACGACGAGTTGCTGCGCAATGGCAGCTGGTTGTATCTGGTGCTGAATATTCTGCTGGTGGTGTTCCTCGAAAACATCCGCCGACCGACGCAGCTATTCGCCCTCGCACTGGTCGACGTGCTGTTGCTGTGCGGTTTGTTCTATGCCGCTGGCGGTGTGGCCAGCGCCATCGGCAATCTGCTGATTGTCTCGGTGGCGATCAGCAATACTTTGCTGCGGCGGCGCATCGGCCTGCTGATTGCGGCGATTGGCGCCATCGGCATTGTCGTCCTGAGCTTTCTGCTGAGTTTCAGCCATCCGCTGAGCGCCAACGATTATCTGCAAGCGGGCACGCTTGGCGCACTGTGTTTTGCCGCAGCGTTGCTGGTGCAGGGCTTGGTCCGCCGACTTGAAGTCAGTGAAACCCTGGCCGAGCAACGCGCCAGCGAAGTGGTCGGCCTTGAAGCACTCAACGCGCTGATCCTGCAACGCATGCGCACCGGGATTCTGGTGCTCGACGAGCAACGTCGGGTGCAACTGGCCAACCACAGTGCGAAAAGCCTGATCGGCCAGCCTCATCTAGAAGGCCTGTTGATCGACGATTACTCGACCGCGCTGGTCGAACGACTGCAACTGTGGCTGAACAATCCAAGCCTGCGCCCGCAAAGCCTGAAGATGGCTGGCAACGGTCTGGAGCTGCAACCGAACTTCATCGCGCTAAAACACAGCCCGAACCGGCAGACGCTGGTTTTCCTCGAAGATCTGGCGCAAATCGCCCAACAAGCGCAGCAATTGAAGCTCGCCGCACTTGGGCGACTGACCGCCGGTATCGCCCACGAAATCCGTAATCCGCTGGGCGCCATCAGTCACGCCGCGCAGTTGCTGCAGGAATCCGAGGAACTCGATGGCGCGGATCGGCGTCTGACGCAGATTATTCAAGACCACTCCCAGCGCATGAATCGAGTCATCGAAAACGTCCTGCAACTGTCCCGCCGCCAGCACAGCGCCCCGCAACGCCTTGATCTCAAGCCGTGGCTGGAGCAGTTCGTCGCTGAAAGTCGCGAGCAAGCCAGCGAACGCCAGCAGATTCATCTGCGCATCGATGCGGGAGACTTCGGCACGCTGATGGACCCCAACCAATTGACGCAAATTCTCGACAATCTGTTACGCAACGGCTGGCGCCACAGCGCCCTGTTGCACGATTCCGCCGAGGTCTGGCTGGCACTGTTCATCGACCCCGACAGCCAGCTGGCAGTGCTCGAAGTGCAGGACAACGGCCCCGGCGTGCCACCTGATCAGCAGGCCCATCTGTTCGAACCGTTTTTCACCACCAGTCATCAAGGCACCGGCCTTGGGCTTTATCTGTCCCGTGAGCTGTGCGAAAGCAATCAAGCGCGCCTAGACTTCAAACCACGCCAAGGCGGCGGCTGCTTTCGCATCACCTTTGCTCACGGACGGAAACAAAGTTGAATACGAGCTCACGGCAAAAAATTCTCATCGTTGATGACGAACCGGATATCCGCGAACTCCTGGAAATCACCCTGGGACGGATGAAACTCGATACTTTCAGCGCACGTAATCTCAGCGAGGCCCAGGCTTTATTGCATCGCGAGACTTTCGAGCTGTGCCTGACCGACATGCGCCTGCCGGACGGCACCGGCCTGGATCTGGTGCAGCACATCCAGCAACGTTATCCACAACTGCCGGTGGCGATGATCACCGCCTACGGCAGCCTGGAAACCGCGATCAACGCGCTGAAGGCCGGCGCCTTCGACTTCCTCACCAAACCTGTGGATCTGACGCGCCTGCGCGAACTGGTCAGCACTGCCCTGCGTATGCCGGCAGCCGGCGGTGTGTGCACGTCCATCGAGCGGCGATTGCTTGGCGATTCGCTGCCGATGCGCAACTTGCGCAAACAGATCGACAAACTCGCCCGCAGTCAGGCGCCGGTGTATATCAGCGGCGAATCCGGCAGCGGCAAGGAACTGGTCGCACGGCTGATTCACGAACAAGGGCCACGCACCAGCCAGCCGTTTGTGCCGGTGAACTGCGGGGCGATTCCCTCAGAATTGATGGAGAGCGAGTTCTTCGGCCACCGCAAAGGCAGTTTCACCGGCGCCATGGAGGACAAGCCAGGGCTGTTTCAGACAGCGCATGGCGGCACGTTGTTTCTCGATGAGGTGGCGGATTTGCCGCTGTCGATGCAGGTCAAATTGCTGCGGGCGATTCAGGAAAAAGCCGTACGCAGCGTCGGCGGCCAGCAGGAAAGCGTGGTCGATGTGCGCATTCTGTGCGCCACGCACAAGGATCTCGACGCCGAGGTTGCGGCCGAGCGCTTTCGTCAGGATCTGTATTACCGCTTGAATGTGATCGAACTGCGCGTGCCGTCCCTGCGCGAACGTCGCGATGACATCGAAACCCTCGCCAGCCACATGCTCAAACGCTTGGCCAATGGCAGCGGGCAACCCGCGGCGCGCCTGCATCCGCAAGCCTTGGAGGCGCTGAAGAATTACCGCTTCCCGGGCAATGTGCGTGAACTGGAGAACGTACTGGAGCGGGCGCACACCCTGTGTGAGCAGCGCACGATCGAGGCGCAGGATCTGCGTCTGAGCGAGGGCAATTGTGCGGCCGAGGGTGGTATTGCCGATCTGACGCAGATCGACAATCTCGAGGATTATCTGGAGAACGTCGAACGCAAACTGATTTTGCAGGCGCTGGAGGAAACGCGCTGGAATCGGACGGCGGCGGCGCAGCGGTTGAATCTGTCGTTTCGCTCGATGCGCTATCGACTGAAAAAACTCGGTCTGGATTGAGGGCCTCATCGCGGGCAAGCCCGCTCCCACAGGGATCTATGGCGTTATACAAATCCCTGTGGGAGCGGGCTTGCCCGCGATGGCGATCCAACAGATGCGTAGAAATTTGAAATTAAATACGGCCCTCAGGTGCATACGGCGCCGGATCAATGATCGGCTTGCGCCCAAGCATCACATCGGCAAACAACTGACACGACGCCGGCGCCAGCACCAGCCCATTGCGGTAATGCCCGCAGTTCAGCCATAAGCCATCGAACCCCGGTACCCGGCCAATGTACGGAATGCCTTCCGGCGACCCCGGACGCAACCCGGCCCAATGCCCCACCACTTCAGCCTCGGCCAGCGCCGGCAGCAACTCCACCGCCGACGCCTTCAGACTTTCCAGCGCCACATCGGTCGGGGTCTTGTCGAAGCCTTCATGCTCCAGCGTACTGCCGATCAGAATGTGCCCATCGCGGCGCGGGATCGCATAACGCCCCTTGGCCAGCACCATGCTCGGCAGAAAGTCCGCCGCACACTTGTAGAGAATCATCTGGCCCTTGACCGGTTCGACCGGCAACGTCAGCTCCAGCGTCTTGAGCAACTCGCCGCTCCAGGCACCGGCAGTCAGCACCACCTGATCCCCGGCAATCACGCCGTTGGACGTCTGCACGCCCACAACCTGATCGCCCTCACGAACGAATCCGCTGACTTCGCATTGCTCGTGAATCGTCACGTTGGGCAGCGCCAGCAAGGCCGCTTTCAACGATTTGACCAGACGCGGATTGCGCACGTTAGCCACGTCCGCCATGTAGATCGCCCGCGAGAATCCACTGCCAAGCACCGGCACCGCATCGTGCGCGGCCGAGATATCCACAGCCCGCAGCGGACGATTTTCCCGCGCTGCCCAGGCCAGCGCCTCGGCTTCGTCCTCCAGATCCAGCCAATACAGGCCAGTGACGTGTACTTCGGGATCGACCCCGGTCGCCGCAAGCAAACGCTCACCGAGTTGTGGATAAAAATCCTGCGACCAATGCGCCAGCGCGGTAACCGCCGGGCTGTAGCGCCAAGGATAGAGCGGCGAAACGATGCCGCCCCCGGCCCAGGACGACTCCTGACCGAGATTCGAACGATCCATCAGCACCACGCTGCGCACTTCGGAGGCGAGGTTGTATGCGGTGAGCAGGCCAATCACGCCGCCACCGACAATCACCACTTGCTGTTGCCTGGTCATGTTTGATCCAACCGTAAAAAAGACGTGGGCGCAAAAGGCGCCCGAAGAAAAACGGCTCAGCGACCCCAGCAATCTTTGGTGGTCAGCCCGGTTGTTGCGTTGTTCATGCTTCTGACGCCGGTGTTGGTCAGGGTGAAATCCCCGCACTTGTCGGTGGCCATCGCCGTGCCGGTCTTGCGCATTGCAGTCAGCAGGAAGGTCTGGTCAGTGATGGTCGGCGTGATGGTGTAGAAATCGTTGCCGGTGCTCAACCCGGTGATACCGGTGTAGATATTGTTCTTCGAGTAGAAGCGTTCGAGGATCTGCGATTGTTCCGAGAGCAGCGAGACCACTTCAGCGCGACGGCCCTTTTTCACGTATTCGGTCAAACTCGGTGCGGCAATGGTAATGACGATCCCGATGATCGCAATCACGATCATGATTTCGATCAGGGTGAATCCGCGGTTGGATCTGCGCATGCCTCAAGTCTCACTTACTGTATTTGTCGCCACATTATGCGGCGGCTGCCGCCGCCGCCCTTTTCCACCAGAGTGGTGATGTTGCCACTGGAGTCGGTGCCGATCTTGCCCCTCCCCGCGTTGACGATGGCGTTCAAGGTCGGGATGCCGCCGGTGAATATCACTCCGCTGGAGATCGTGTCGCTGCTGTTGACCACGCCATCAGCGTTGGTATCGAGCACCGCGTAGTTGAGCATCTTACCGCTGAACGCGTCGAGTTCGACCAGTTTGCCTGTCCCGAAACTCGCACAGGGGTCGGTGGTGTCGACACTTGCGGTAGTAAACACGATGCGCCCGAGGACGATGCTGGCCTGATTGATCACCCGCTCACCCGTGAGCACGTTGTTATACACCAGCGGCAGATACCAGCCCTTCTCCGCCGGATACGTCGTGTCATTCTGAGTGGTGGTGAGGAACTGCCCGGAACTACCGGAGAATGATCCGTTAATTGCCTGAGGCTGCAAGCTGCTGACCGTCAATTGCCCCGAACCACCGTCGGCATCCCACACCGAATAGAACGCCTGCAAATCCTTGTTGGTCTTGTCGGCGGTCTCGTTGAATTTACCGGTGCCGACGAAGACCTGTTTGCCGCCGAGGGCATTGTCCGCGAGCAATGGCTGTGCCGTGATCGGCTGCGTCGCCCCGCCCGCCGTGGTGAATAACGGCTTGCCGGAAAACGCCACGCCCCAGCTGTCACTCGATGTAGCGCTCAGATCAAACTTCCACAAGCGCCCTTTCACGTCGCCGCCATAGGCAGCCTGCACCACGTTCTGCGAATTGACCTTGAGCTTCACTGACGACAGGCCGTTGGTGGTTTCCGTGCTGTCGATCACGATCTTCCTGATCAGCGAACCATCGCGCACATCCAGTACATACAGCGCCGCAACCCCGGAGTTACTGCCGTACCCATTGGAAATAAATGCCGCCCAGCGACCATCGGCCAAGCGTGCCACTTCCGGGCGCGCGTAGGCATAACCCAGATCATTGAAAACGTTCGCCGTGCTGGCAGTGGCCGGCGCGCTGACTTCCCACAATGCCTTGATCACATTGCCCGCCGAGGCATCGAACAGCTGCAGCCCGTAGAAGGTCTTTCCGCCAGCGCCGGTACCGCCAATGGCCAGAGTTTTCCAGGCCGTGCCGAACTGCGCGTCGAACACTCCAAGCTGACCATCCACCAGAAACTTGTGGCTGACACCGTTGACGTAGTTGGTATCGGCGATCAGTCGTAACGACGGCAACACACTGGATGGCATGTACGCAAAACGTCGGGTGCCGTTCGCCGAGTTGATCACGCTGACAAAACCGTCGTTGGCATTCACCAGCAGATTGGCGTTCATGTTCGTCGCCTTGGTGGTCAGGTAGCTGCTGTAAGTCGTGTCCCCGGACAGATCAGATGCGGTTTTGTCAGTGGGCGAAGCCAGCACCAGTGGTGAATTGATGATGTCGCCGAGCAACACGCTGCGCACTTTGAGGCCGGCCTTGTTGACGCCTTTGCTCCACTCCACCAGATCAATGCCGCTGATGCCGGTGGGCAGGCCCTGACTGAGCGTGGTTTGCTGAGCCGCAGAAAAGTTACCGTAGGCCAGCGTTACCGCCGCGTTACTCAGGGTATTCCAGGATTGGTAAGTCGGTGCAGTGGCGGATGGCACGATGGTGGTGTCGGTCGTCCACTTCGCGGCAGACGTATTTACCGCACCGGCCGATGTGAAACCGAAAGACTTGATAGTGCCGCGCCAATCCTTCGGGTCGTAGGTGGTTTGAAAAAAACTGCTGCTACTGGTCAGCGTGGTGCCGCTGGTCACGCCCGCACCGCCGGAGCCAGCCTTGGAGGTGATGTCGCTCAACGCCGAAGAGAGTGCGTTATTCAGGCCCGTACTGTCCGTCGCTTGGTAATACTTGCCTTGTCCGTAATCGGCGGCGTCCGAAAGCATGTCGTTGGAGGCGGTGAAGCCAACGGTGTAGGTGTTCATGTTCTGCCTTGGAAAATCCACCGCATTCCAGCTCTTGCCGGCTGCGTCGGTACCGGTTGAACGCATGTCGATATCGAAGGCGAATTTGGCGATGTCGTCCAGATACAGAGTGTCGCCCTCACCATCCCCACTGAGGTTGTCGCCGTCATTATTGACGCCGTCCCAGTTCGGCAAGCGCGTGCCGCCCAAAGGATCATTAGTGGGAAATGTCCGGTCAAAGGTCGGCAATCCGTCGGTGATGACCACACCATAGTTTTTTTGGCAGCGGTACTGGATCGGGCTGGTGTAAGACGCCGGCGTGCTGTTGTAGTACGGCGCCATCCCGCGCATGTAACGGGTGACTTCGTAATAGGCTTCCGCCAGCGGCGTGTTGGCCACGCCGCTCAGGCCGTTGATCGACGAGATCAGCGCGTTGTAGTTGCTGTCGGCCTGGGCTTGCGTGACGTTGCCACTGACCGGCGCCAGATCGCTGATCGCCCGGGCGATAAATCCACCGTTGCCCGAGTTATTGCTGGTGGCAGGGTTGAAAGTCGCCAGCCCCATGCGCAGCGTGCGGTTGCTGGTGACCAATGCGCTGGAGACATTGCGCGCGACGTTGATCCGGTAGTCGTTGGGAATCGCACCGGAGGTGAAATCGCGGGTACCGTTGCTGATGGCCAGTCCGACCAGATATGAGATGTAATCGGCCGAATAACGGGTGTCCTCGCCACCCACCGGGTCCGGTAACTTCAGGCACAACGGTGCGACGCTGTTGTTGTAAAAAGCGTACGCCCCGCCGGAGCAGCCAGAGGTCGGCAAACTCGACAAGAACACGGTATCGCCGGTAATCGCCGGGGCATTCAGCGCCGAGCACAACCCGAGGAATGCATTGCATTGCCGAGCCGGCGTGCGATTGATGGTCGGGTCAAATCCTGCGGCATAAATGATGCTGTTCATGCTCCCGGAGTCGTCGATCAGCAACATGACGTTCGGCGGCACTGCCGCTGCACTCAACAGCGGCGACTCGGACGGTGTGAAGGCGTACGCCGGGGCAGACAGGTAAAGGCTGAGCAGCATGCCGACCAGCCGCGAACGCCAGATCGAACCGCGCTCAATACTTCGCATAGACACTCTCCACCACGCTGCGCGAACTGCCGGCCAGGCCGACCGCGGTGACCCGGTACAACGTCGCCGAGGTGTTGCTCGGAACGTTGACCGCCGTCAGGGTGATGCCGATATTTTGCACGCCGTAAAAGCCGCTGCCAGCAGCGATCCAGGTCACCCCAGAAGTTGAGTTGAGCCCCGCTGCCGCGACCACCGACGACTCTGCCGGCGGTGCGCATTGCGTGGTGCTGGCGCAAACCGGCAGCGTGTAGGTGTCGAGTTGCACCGCGCTTTCACCAATACGCAACGCCGCTTCTGCAGTCTGGAACGACTGATTGCGCAGACTCACGCTGCCAGCCATTTTTTCCTGGAGGTTGGCACTTTGCATCGATGACAGGCCGATCAGCGTCAGCACCAGCAGAAACACCAGGCTGATCAACAAGACCATGCCGCGCTGAGCCTGACGCTGATGGAGGGTAATTCTCATCGTCCGCCCCTCACTGCAAGCGGTTGCGCAAAGCGGCAACCACGTTGAAGGTTTGATTGCGTACCCGACTGTTCGGGTCAGTGAGGGTCAGGCTCAGGCGCACACTGCGGATGCGCGCTGGATCGCCAGGGTTTGCGCTGTAGGTTGAGGCTGCAACATCCGTGGCTGAGCTGGCCAAACCAAACATGACAGTGAACGCACTGACGTTATTAACCAACACCTGCTGAGCGGGCGTGCCACTACCGGTGCCCATGAGTATCTGGTTGTTGCTGAAACTGTAAATCAGCCGGCGGATCGGAAAGGCAATTTGCCCGCTCGCCGCGGCCCGCAGCCCGGTGTAGGCCGTTGAGCTGTTGCGACAGTCGGAAACTACAGTCCATGTCGGCGTGCCACCGCTGCTGCCCACATCGGCAGTGACCAGGGTCAATTTGAGGTTGGCGTTGTCCCAACTGATCGGTGCGAGCTGAGCCGCATAGAAATCCCCCGTCGAGCTCGAATCGGTGATGGTGCCCAGGCAACCAAACATCCCGACCATGCGAATTTCCTGAATCATCTTGCTCAGCACGAACCGCGCGTCTTCCTGCATCGCGGCAGCGCTGTTCTGGCTGATATAGGTGTTTTTCGCCGCGATGAAAATCTGCACCACGCCCAGCACCACGATCAGCCCCAGCGCCAGAGTGATCAGCAATTCGATCAGACCAAACCCACGTTGATTGCGCTTCATGGCGTGGCCACCGGATCGACGGTGGCTCGGCTGGTCAGCACGAAACTGCGCCGCGCGCTGGCGGTATTGGCGGCGCGGGCGTCATCCCAGGTGATGGTGATGGTGTAAACCCGTTGGTTGAGGGTGATGCTGCCAGTGGCGGTGGGGCCGCCGAAGGCGATGATGTTGGTGCTGAAATCGTAGAGATCCTGATCCCGCGCAACGCTCAGATTGCCGGCAGTCGGCGGTGTGCCGGTGTAGTCGGCGCCGGAGTTGGCGCGGATGCGGTCCATCATGTCGTAGGCGATGAAACTCGCCTGGCTGGTCATACGCGAGCTGTCGGTGTACTTCAGCGCGTTCAACTGCACGGCCGCCGCGCCCAGCATCCCGACCGTCAGAATCAGCAACGCGACCAACACTTCAATCAGCGTCATGCCCTCCTGTGCGCTTTTGCTCCCTGCCCTCATCCGCAACTTCCACCCAATTGAATTCGTCCGTTCAGACACACGTTCAGCGTCCTGCTTTGCGTGCCCAGGGTATAGCTGATGACCACCGCCGTAGACGGGGCCGCCAGACCGCCGAGATTGTTGAAATCCAGCGCGGTCACTCCAGAGGGTAGCGTCAGAGTCGCGCCGCTGCTCATCGCTGGAACAACCCGCAATACATTGGCCGGAGTGCCAGTACTGTCGTAGACCGCCAATTCGCCGGTCCAGACGCTGCCGCCGGCGCTCGGCCGCAAGCGCGTAGTCACACCCCGGTTAATGGCCTCCATACGAGCGTAGTTGAGCGCTCGTTGCAGGTCGCCGACTTCGGTGTCGGCCTTGCTGCCCTGGATTGAACGCGTAAAGGACGGCACCGCAATCGTGATCATGATCAGGAACACCGCGACCGCCACCATCAGCTCGATCAGCGTGAAACCTTTTGTACGATGATCCATCGATGCCCTCCGTAGCCTTCGGCTATACCTGCTTCTACACGCTAGAACATTCGACCGGTGCGTGCCGGTTGATTTGCCACGACTGACGCACGGATTGCCTCGGTCAACCGACCCCATGGAGGGAAGACGCATGCCGCAAACAGGTTTCACGCTGGTCGAACTGCTTATGGGACTGGCGATTGGCGCAATTGTTCTGTCGCTGGTCAGTCCGGCGTTTGCTGCCTTTACCGAATCGAACCGTCGCGAACAAGCGGCGCAGTCACTGCTTGATGGCATTCGCAACGCACGGACGATGGCCATCACGCGCAATCAGAGCGTGGTGATTCATGGCATCAACGGCGATTGGAGTCAGGGCTGGCGGATCATTCTGGATATCAGCGGCAAGGGGCCGCAGGACAATGCCAATCCGCTGCTGATCGAACACGCCAGTGACGGGCGGATTCCGATTGCCGGTAATTGGTCGGTCAGTCGCTACATAAGGTTCAGCAGTCTGGGACAACCGCTGATGCCCGGTCGGGCATTTCAGGCAGGCACATTACATATCTGCTCGGCACGCGAGCCGGTCAGCCAGCTGCAATTGGTGCTGGCGGCGACCGGTCGCGTACGCCTGGCCAGCGAAAAAGCTGAACAGGCGCTGTGTACCAAGGCGCAGAGTGTTAAAGCAATGAACGCACGCGCAGCTCTTTAGGCATGGAGAAGGTGATGTTCTCTTCACGCCCGGCCAGTTCATCGGCGCCGGTCGCGCCCCAGGCCTGCAATTGCTGAATCACGCCGCGCACCAATACTTCCGGCGCGGAGGCACCAGCCGTGATGCCGATGCGCTGGACACCATCGAACCAGCTTTTTTGCAGGTCTTCGGCGCCGTCGATCAGGTACGCCGGAGTGGCCATACGCTCGGCCAGCTCGCGCAGACGGTTGGAGTTGGAGCTGTTCGGGCTGCCGACCACCAACACCACGTCGCATTCATCGGCCAATTGCTTGACTGCATCCTGACGGTTTTGCGTGGCGTAGCAGATGTCGTCCTTGCGCGGGCCGCCGATGGCCGGGAAGCGCGTACGCAGGGCATCGATGACGCGACTGGTGTCGTCCATCGACAGCGTGGTCTGGGTAACGAAGGCGAGTTTTTCCGGGTCGTGCACTTGCAGCTCGGCAACGTCTTTTTCGTCTTCGACCAGGTAGATCGCGCCACCATTGCCGGCGTCGTACTGACCCATGGTGCCTTCGACTTCCGGGTGACCGGCGTGGCCAATCAGGATGCATTCACGGCCGTCGCGGCTGTATTTCGCGACTTCGATGTGCACCTTGGTAACCAGCGGGCAAGTGGCATCGAACACTTTCAAACCACGGCCGGCGGCTTCGCTACGCACCGCTTGCGATACGCCGTGAGCACTGAAGATCACGATGACGTCGTCCGGCACCTGATCCAGCTCTTCGACGAAGATCGCGCCACGACTGCGCAGGTCTTCAACCACGAACTTGTTGTGCACCACTTCGTGACGCACATAGATCGGCGGCCCGAAGACTTCCAGGGCGCGGTTGACGATTTCGATCGCCCGGTCCACACCGGCGCAGAAGCCACGGGGATTGGCGAGTTTGATTTGCATGCTGTGCCTCGTGTCTTGCGCGCGAAAAATTGGATCATCAGCAATCACTGTGGGAACAAGCAAGCCTGCTCCCACAGTGGTTGTGCTGTGCTACTTAGAGCGCTTTGACGGAGAAAATTTCCACGTCAAAGATCAGCGTCTTGCCGGCCAGCGGGTGGTTGAAGTCGATGGTCACTTGCGCGTCATCGAATTCTTTCACCACGCCCGGCAGTTCAGTATTGGCCGCATCGTTGAAGATCACCAGCAAACCGGGCGACAGTTCCATGTCGGCAAACTGCGAACGCGGAATGATCTGCACATTTTGCGGGTTCGGCTGGCCGAACGCGTTTTCCGGCTCGACGGTCAGGGTGCGCTTGTCGCCCGCCTTGAAGCCGAACAACGCGGCTTCAAAACCCGGCAGCAGGTTGCCGTCACCGACCTTGAAGGTTGCCGGGGCCTTGTCGAACGTACTGTCGACGGTGTCGCCGTTCTCCAGGCGCAATGCAAAGTGCAAGGTGACTTCCGTGTTCTGGCCGATGCGTTGCTCAGCCAATACCTGATCAGTCATGAGCGGCTTCTCCGGTTTTTTTACTTTTGAACATGTCCAGTGCCAGCATCACTGCGCCTACGCTGATTGCGCTGTCGGCGATGTTGAAGGCCGGGAAGTACCAGCGGTTCTGCCAGTGCACCAGAATGAAATCGATCACATGGCCCAAGGCAATCCGGTCATACAGATTGCCCAGCGCACCGCCCAGCACCAGCGCCAAAGCGACGGCCAGCCAGGTTTCGTTTCGGCCCAGACGCTTGAGCCAGACCACCAGCACCGCACTGACCACAATGGCGATCAGGGCGAACAGCCAGCGCTGCCAGCCGGAGCTGTCAGCCAGGAAGCTGAACGCAGCGCCGGTGTTGTAGGCCAGGGTCCAGCTGAAGTAATCGGGAATGATCACGATCTGCTGGAACATTTCGAGCTTGTTTTCGAAGTAGAACTTGCTGGCCTGGTCGATGACCAGTACCAGCAAACTCAACCAGAGCCAGCTCAACCGTCCGAAACGGCCAATGGCATTAGGCATAGTGACGAACCTCGCCCGCGCCGCTGATGTTGTCTACGCAGCGACCGCAGATTTCCGGGTGCTCCGGGTTCACGCCGACGTCTTCACGGCAGTGCCAGCAACGGGCGCACTTCGGGAAGGCCGATTTGACGATCTGCAGCTTCAAGCCGCTGACTTCGGTGACCACGGAATCGGCCGGCGCCTGCACGAATGGTGCAACGCTGGCGGTGGAGGTGATCAACACGAAGCGCAATTCGTTGCTCAGCTTGGCCAGGTCGGCGCTCAGCGCCTCTTCGGCAAACAGCGTCACTTCGGCTTGCAGGTTGCCACCGACGGCTTTGGCCGCGCGCTGGATTTCCATTTCCTTGTTGACCGCGACCTTGACGGCCATGATCCGCTCCCAGTAATCGCGGCCCAGTTCGAAGTTGGCCGGCAGTTCGGTCAGACCTTCGTACCAGGTGTTGAGCATCACCGATTCGTTGCGCTCGCCCGGCAGGTATTCCCACAGTTCGTCGGCGGTGAAAGCGAGGATCGGCGCGATCCAGCGCACCAGCGCTTCGGAGATGTGATACAGCGCGGTTTGCGCCGAACGGCGGGCCTTGCTGTTGGCGCCAGTGGTGTACTGACGGTCCTTGATGATGTCGAGGTAGAAACCACCCAGCTCCTGCACGCAGAAGTTGTGGATCTTCGAGTAGACGTTCCAGAAACGGTACTCGCCGTAGTTCTCTTGCAGTTCGCGTTGCAGCAGCAAGGTGCGATCCACCGCCCAACGATCCAGCGCGAGCATTTCTTCGGCCGGCAGGATGTCGGTGGCCGGATTGAAACCGGTCAGGTTGGAAAGCATGAAGCGCGCGGTGTTACGGATCCGCCGGTAGGCATCGGCACTGCGAGCCAGGATCTGCTCGGACACCGCGATTTCGCCGGAGTAGTCAGTCGATGCAACCCACAGACGCATGATGTCGGCGCCGAGGGTGTCGTTGACTTTCTGCGGCGCGATCACGTTGCCCAGGGATTTGGACATCTTGCGGCCGGACTCATCGACGGTGAAGCCGTGGGTCAACAGTTCGCGGTACGGCGCGTGGTTGTCGATGGCGCAACCGGTCAGCAAGGACGAGTGGAACCAGCCACGATGTTGGTCCGAACCTTCCAGGTACAGGTCGGCGCGTGGACCGGTTTCGTGGCCCATCGGATGCGAACCGCGCAGCACGTGCCAGTGCGTGGTACCCGAGTCGAACCAGACGTCGAGGGTGTCGCTGATCTTGTCGTACAGCGGCGCTTCATCGCCCAGCAGTTCGGCGGCGTCCATCTTGAACCAGGCTTCGATGCCTTCGACTTCAACGCGCTTGGCCACTTCTTCCATCAGCTCGACGGTACGTGGGTGCAGCTCGCCGCTTTCCTTGTTCAGGAAGAACGGGATCGGCACGCCCCAGTTGCGCTGACGCGAGATGCACCAGTCCGGACGGTTGGCGATCATCGAGTGCAGACGCGCCTGGCCCCAGGCCGGAACGAACTTGGTTTCTTCGATGGCTTTGAGCGAGCGGATACGGAGGGTGTCGCCGCTGACTGGCTCTTTGTCCATGCCGATGAACCACTGCGCGGTGGCGCGGTAGATCAGCGGAGTCTTGTGGCGCCAGCAGTGCATGTAGCTGTGTTCGATGACGGTGGTGTGCAACAGCGCACCGACTTCGGTCAGTTTGTCGACGATGGCCGGGTTGGCTTTCCAGATGAACTGGCCGCCGAAGAACTCCAGCGTCGGTACATAAACGCCGTTGCTCTGCACTGGATTGAGGATGTCGTCGTTGACCATGCCGTATTTCTTGCAGGTCACGAAGTCGTCCACGCCATAGGCCGGAGCGGAGTGAACCACGCCAGTGCCGGCGCCCAGTTCCACGTAGTCAGCCAGGTACACCGGCGACAGACGGTCGTAGAACGGATGACGGAAGTTGATCAGCTCCAGCGCTTTACCGGTGGTGGTCGCGATGACCGAACCTTCCAGGCTATAACGAACGAGGCAGGATTCGACCAGCTCTTCAGCCAGCACCAGCAGCTTGTCGCCGACATCAACCAATGCGTAGTTGAATTCCGGGTGAACGTTCAGCGCCTGGTTGGCCGGGATGGTCCACGGAGTGGTGGTCCAGATCACGATCGAAGCCGGTTTGCTCAGCGCTGGCAGACCGAATGCGCTGGCCAGTTTGGCCTCGTCGGCAATCGGGAACGCCACGTCGATGGTCGACGACTTCTTGTTTTCGTATTCGACTTCGGCTTCGGCCAGCGCCGAGCCGCAATCGAAGCACCAGTTCACAGGCTTCAGACCTTTGAACACGAAACCGCCCTTGACGATTTCGGCTAGGGCGCGGATTTCACCGGCCTCGTTGGTAAAATTCATGGTTTTGTACGGGTTGGCGAAGTCGCCGATCACGCCGAGACGGATGAATTCGGACTTCTGCCCTTCGATCTGCTCGGTGGCGTAGGCACGGCACAGTTCACGGGTCTTGTCCGCGCCCAGGTTCTTGCCGTGAGTCACTTCAACCTTGTGCTCGATCGGCAGGCCGTGGCAGTCCCAACCTGGAACGTACGGCGCGTCGAAACCCGAAAGGGTTTTCGAGCGGATGATCATGTCCTTGAGAATCTTGTTCAGAGCGTGACCGATGTGGATCGTGCCGTTGGCGTACGGAGGGCCGTCGTGCAGGACGAACTTCGGACGATCCTTGCCAATCTCGCGCAACTTTCCGTACAGGCCAATACTGTCCCAGCGCTGCAGGATCTGCGGTTCGCGCTGTGGCAGGCCGGCCTTCATTGGGAAGGCGGTGTCCGGAAGGTTTAACGTGGCTTTATAGTCGGTCATTTAAGGCTCTTCATTAGCGGTGGGCGCTAGGTGCGGCTAGTGCACGGGCGGCGGCGACATCCGCGTTGATCGCCGTTTTCAGCGCCTCCAGGGAGGCGAAACGCTGCTCTTCACGCAGCTTTTGGTGGAAAACCACCGTCAAACGCCGGTCATACAGATCGCCGGCAAAATCTAAAAGATGCACTTCAAGGTGGGCCTTGCCATCACCTTGCACCGTGGGCCGTACGCCGATATTGGCGACGCCGGGCCAGGTCTTGCCGTCGATGTCGACGTCGACCAGGTAAACCCCGGTGAACGGCACGCGACGACGTTTCAGTTGAACATTGGCAGTGGGCGTGCCCAGTTGCCGAGCGAGCTTCTGCCCGTGCAGCACGCGACCGGCGATGCGGTACGGGCGGCCGAGCAGGCTTTCAGCCAGCGCAAAATCGGCGGCGGCCAACGCATTGCGCACCTGGGTGCTGCTGACACGAATGCCATCCAGCTCGACGGTTTGCGCCGCTTCGACGGTAAAGCCCCGAACCTGCCCAGCCTGCAACAGGAAATCGAAATCGCCGAGGCGGTCGCAACCGAAGCGGAAGTCGTCACCGACCTCAAGATGTTGCACGCCGAGGCCGTCCACCAGAATCGTGTCGACGAATTCACTGGCGCTGAGCTTGCTCAAACGCTGGTTGAAGGCCAGGCACAACACCCGGTCAACGCCTTCAGCGGCGAGCAACTGCAGCTTGTCGCGCAATCGGGCCAGACGCGCAGGCGCGGTGTCCGGAGCAAAGAATTCCCGTGGCTGCGGCTCGAAAATCACCACGCAGCTGGGTACGCCCAACTCGAGCGCACGCTCACGCAGTCGGGCCAGGATTGCCTGGTGACCACGGTGAACACCGTCAAAGTTGCCAATAGTGGCGACGCAGCCCCGATGCTGGGGGCGCAAGTTGTGGAGGCCTCGAACCAGCTGCATAACGCGCTTCTTGCTCATAAAGTGGCCGATTATAACCACACCCGGCGGCAGACGACAGGCAACACCGTAACCCAAAGTGATCGAGCCGACAAAACTGCCGGCCCGAGCGTCCCGAAGCGGGCCGAAACCCTAGCTCAGCGCCTTGCGATTGAAGTCGCGCAGACGAAAGCCCATCAACAGCAACATACCGAAATAGCTCACCACGCCAGCCGCCACGAGAGCGCCCAGACGCAAGAAGCGCTCAAGCATGCCGCCCTGCTCCCAGGCCGGCATGAAATGCATGCCGACCAGCAACACCACTGACATCACCGCAACCGCCACCAGCAGCTTGAAGCCAAACTTCGCCCAACCCGGTTGCGGCTGATACATCTGCTGCTTGCGCAGTTGATAGAACAGCAGCCCGGCGTTGAGGCAGGCGCCGGCACTGATCGCCAACGCCAGACCGGCGTGCGCCAGCGGGCCGATCAACACCAGGTTGAACAGCTGGGTGACGATCAGGGTGAAGATTGCGATTTTTACCGGTGTACGGATGTTCTGTTGCGCATAAAAGCCCGGCGCCAGCACTTTGATCACGATAATGCCCAGCAGGCCAACAGAATAGGCAATCAACGCCCGTTGCGTCATCGACGCATCGAACGCACTGAACTGGCCGTACTGGAACAGCGAAACCGTCAGCGGCTCGGCCAGAATTCCCAGTGCCAGCGCACACGGCAGCACCAGGATGAAACACAGGCGCAGGCCCCAGTCGAGAATCCGCGAATACTCGTGGCGATCCTTGCTGGCGTAAGTCTTGGCCAGTGTCGGCAGCAGAATCGTGCCGAGCGCCACGCCGAGCACGCCGGACGGCAACTCCATCAAGCGGTCGGCGTAATACATCCACGACACCGAACCGGCCACCAGAAACGAGGCGAAAATGGTGTTGATGATCAGCGAAATCTGGCTGACCGAAACGCCGAGGATCGCCGGCAGCATCTGCTTCATCACGCGCCAGACGCCGGTATCGCGCAGGTTCAGGCGTGGCAGCACCAGCATGCCGATCTTTTTCAGGTGCGGCAGTTGATAGAGCAGCTGCGCCAGACCACCGACCAATACTGCCCAACCGAGGGCCATGACCGGCGGATCGAAGTACGGCGTGAGGAACAGCGAAAACACGATCATGCTCACGTTAAGCAAGGTCGGCACGAAGGCCGGCACCGAGAATCGGTTCCAGGTGTTGAGAATCGCCCCGGCCAGCGAGGACAGGGAAATGAGCAATATATAGGGGAAGGTCACCCGTAGCAGATCGGAGGTCAGCTGGAATTTTTCCGGTGTATCGGCAAAACCCGGCGCGGTGGCCCAGATCACCCAGGGCGCAGCGATCATGCCCAGCGCAGTCACCAGCGCCAGAACAAGGGTCAGCAGGCCCGTCACATAAGCAACGAACGTGCGAGTCGCCTCTTCCCCCTGCTGACTTTTGTATTCCGCCAGAATCGGCACGAAGGCTTGGGAAAATGCGCCCTCGGCGAAAATTCGCCGCAGCAGATTGGGCAGTTTGAAGGCGATAAAGAAGGCGTCGGTCGCCATCCCGGCACCGAACGTGCGTGCGATGAGCGTGTCACGAACGAACCCGAGAATCCGGGAAAGCATGGTGATAGAGCTGACGGCGGCCAACGATTTGAGCAGGTTCATTGAGGGAATTAGTGCCTGTCGATAAACAGCAGGCGAACAATGCGCCTACTTGTGCGATACTCCGCGCCGCAACAGCACAGAGCCAAAGCTCGCGAGTTTACAGGTCACACGCCGGAAAGAAATATCCCGTCGCAGTACACCTACCACTTAGCGGAACGTTTCAAGCGCCCTTGACAAGACTTCAACTCATCGGCATGATTCGCGGCCTATTTTGTTTGCTATTTCCTAAAAAGTCTTTCGAGGAGCTCGACGGTGGCCAACACACCTTCCGCCAAAAAACGTGCAAAACAGGCTGAGAAGCGTCGCAGCCACAACGCCAGCCTGCGTTCCATGGTTCGCACCTACATCAAGAATGTAGTTAAAGCCATCGACGCAAAAGACGCTGAAAAAGCTCAAGCTGCATACGTTCTGGCTGTGCCAGTTATCGACCGTATGGCCGATAAAGGCATCATCCACAAGAACAAGGCTGCTCGCCATAAGAGCCGTTTGAATGGCCACGTAAAGGCCCTGAACGTTGCCGCCGCTGCCTAAGCGAAGCGTTCGTTAAAAAACCGACCTCCGGGTCGGTTTTTTATTGCCTGCGATTCAGTAAAAACACAGCAAAAAAAAGAGGAGCACCTGGCTCCTCCGTTTTTAATTGCGAATTACTTGACTGGAACCCACGGCAAAATCGGGATCGCGGTCACCGCATTCTGCGGGCTGCCTTCGATCACGCGGTCGCTGTAGACCAGATACACCAGGGTATTGCGCTTCTTGTCGAGGAAACGCACCACCTGCATGGTCTTGAACACCAGCGACGTGCGCTCCTTGAACACCTCGTCTCCGTCCTTCAACTCACCCTTGAAGCTGATTGGCCCGACCTGACGGCAAGCGATGGAAGCCTCGGCACGATCTTCGGCCAGACCCAGACCACCCTTCACGCCGCCAGTCTTGGCGCGCGACAGGTAGCACGTCACACCCTCGACCTTCGGATCATCAAACGCTTCGACAACGATCCGGTCATTCGGCCCGACCAACTTGAACACTGTCGACACCTGACCGATTTCCTCGGCCGAGGCCAGCAATGGCAGCACCACCAACAGACCCAACAATCCTTTTACTACGCGCATCGAATTTTCCTTAAACCAGAATCAGGTTGTCACGGTGAACCAGTTCCGGCTCAGCCATGTAGCCCAGCAAGCCGACAATTGCATCTGACGACTGACCAATGATTTTTTGCGCCTCGAGCGCACTGTAGTTGGCCAGGCCGCGGGCGATCTCGCGACCATCCGGCGCCACGCACACGACCATCTCGCCGCGACGGAAGCTGCCCTGCACAAGTTTGACGCCAACCGGCAGCAGGCTTTTGTTGCCTTGAGACAGCGCCGAAACCGCACCATCATCCAGCACCAGCGTGCCACGGGTTTGCAAATGCCCGGCCAGCCACTGCTTGCGCGCCGCGAGCATGCCGCGCTCGGGCGACAGCAGCGTGCCGATGCGCTCGCCAGCCTTCAGACGATCAAGCACGCGCTCAAGACGCCCACCGACAATGATCGTATGCGCACCAGAACGTGCCGCCAGACGCGCCGCACGCAGTTTGGTCTGCATGCCGCCGCGACCCAATGCACCACCCGTGCCGCCCGCCACTGCATCCAGCGACGGATCATCGGCGCGCGCTTCGTAAATAAGCTGCGCATCAGGGTTGTTGCGCGGATCAGCATCGAACATGCCGTCGCGATCCGTAAGGATCACCAGCAGATCAGCTTCGACCAGATTCGCCACCAGCGCCGCCAGCGTGTCGTTATCGCCGAAACGGATTTCATCAGTAACCACGGTGTCGTTTTCGTTGATGACCGGGATGACCTTCAGCTCGACCAGCGCACGCAAGGTGCTGCGAGCGTTCAGGTAGCGCTTGCGGTCGGACAAGTCGTCGTGGGTCAGGAGAATCTGCGCAGTGTGCAGACCATGCTCGCCGAAGCTCGATTCCCAGGCCTGCACCAGGCCCATCTGGCCGATTGCCGCAGCGGCCTGAAGCTCGTGCATCGCGCTGGGTCGAGTGCTCCAGCCCAAGCGGCTCATGCCGGCCGCCACTGCCCCGGAGGACACCAGCACCAACTCGACGCCGGCTTCATGCAGGGCCACCATCTGCTCGACCCAAACACCCATTGCCGCACGATCCAGCCCTTTGCCATCCGCTGTCAGCAAAGCGCTGCCGATCTTCACGACCCAACGCTGCGCACCTGTCACCTTGCTCCGCATCATCTTCAACCTTAGCTTGAGGACAGCGCGACCCGGCGCTGCCCGTGACGTTAATCGTGGCTATTGGCGACCAACGATCGATTTCCAGATACTAAAACGCCGCTCGATTGAGCGGCGTTCAAGTTTATCGCAACAGATCAGTCACGCACGTAAATGATTTCCGGACCGTCTTCATCATCCACATCTTCTTCATCCCAGTCATCGTCGCCGATGTCGTGGACCGACTTCACGCCGCTGCGACGCAGGGCACGCTTGTCATCCAGCGCCTGCAATTGCGCACGGGCTTCGTCTTCGATGCGCTGATCGAGATCAGCCAACTCTTCCTTATAAGCAGGATCTGCAGCCAGACGATCGGCACGATCTTCCATGTAGCGCATGATGTCGCGGCACAGACGCTCGGTACCGAGCTTGGAAATAGCCGAGATCACGTACACCGGCCCCGTCCATTCAAGGCGATCAACGATTTCCTTGACGCGAGCATCGTGCTCTTCTTCAAGAATCTGGTCGCACTTGTTCAGCACCAGCCAGCGATCACGCTCGGCCAGCGACGGGCTGAATTTGATCAGCTCGTTGACGATCACTTCAGCAGCGTCCGGGGCGCTGGCGTCATCCAGCGGCGCCATATCCACGAGGTGCAGCAGCAGACGCGTACGCGCCAAGTGCTTGAGGAAGCGAATGCCCAGGCCGGCACCGTCGGAAGCACCTTCGATCAGCCCCGGAATATCCGCGACGACGAAGCTTTTCCAGCGATCGACGCTGACCACACCGAGGTTTGGCACCAACGTGGTGAACGGGTAGTCAGCAACTTTCGGCTTGGCAGCCGAGACCGAACGGATAAAGGTACTTTTACCGGCGTTCGGCAAGCCCAGCAGACCTACGTCGGCCAGTACTTTCATTTCCAGTTTCAGGTCGCGTTGCTCACCCGGTTTACCCGGAGTGGTCTGACGCGGCGCGCGGTTGGTACTGGATTTGAAACGGGTGTTGCCCAGACCGTGCCAGCCGCCCTGCACCACCATCAACTTCTGACCCGCTTTGGTCAGGTCGCCGATAACTTCCTGGGTAGCCGAGTCAATGATGGTTGTGCCGACCGGCACGCGCAGCACCAGATCTTCACCTTTCTTGCCGGTGCAGTCGGTGCTGCCGCCGTTGGAGCCACGCTCGGCATCGAAGTGCCGGGTGTAACGGTAGTCGACCAGGGTGTTGAGGTTTTCGTCGGCCATCATATAGATGGAACCGCCGTCACCGCCGTCACCGCCGTTCGGGCCACCGTTTTCAATGAATTTTTCCCGGCGGAAACTCATGGCACCATTGCCACCGTCGCCAGCTTTTACGCGAATCGATACTTCATCTACAAACTTCATAACCAACGCCTCTCGCCATACGGACGAGCCGAAAAACAATCAAGACATAAGACTCTTGCAAAAATGAGCGCAGCGACCCCAATCCACGACCTACATCGTACGCCGACAGCCCATACAAACAGTTTTGCAAGAGACTCACCCCACAAACGAAAAAGCCCCGTCGCGAGACAGGGCTTTTCCAGCGATCGCGCAATTAAGCGGCGACAACGCTCACGTAACGGCGGTTGAACGCGCCCTTTACTTCAAACTTGATCACGCCTTCGATTTTCGCGAAGAGGGTGTGATCTTTACCCATGCCAACACCGTAACCGGCGTGGAATTGGGTGCCGCGCTGACGCACGATGATGTTGCCCGGAATAATCTTCTGGCCGCCATACATCTTCACGCCAAGGCGTTTGGCTTCTGAGTCGCGACCGTTACGGGTACTACCACCAGCTTTTTTGTGTGCCATGAGTCAATTCTCCTAGTGAGGATTAGGCTGAAATTAAGCCTGAATACCGGTGATTTTGATCTCGGTGTACCACTGGCGGTGGCCCATACGCTTCATGTGGTGCTTACGACGACGGAACTTGATGATGCGGACTTTATCGTGACGACCTTGGGAGATCACTTCAGCCACAACGGTAGCGCCAGCAACAACTGGAGCGCCGATGTTCACGTCATCGCCATTGGCGACCAACAGAACGCGATCAAAAGTAACGGATTCGCCGGTAGCGATTTCCAGTTTTTCGATCTTCAGGTATTCACCTGGGGCGACCTTGTATTGCTTGCCACCAGTAACAATTACTGCGTACGACATGGTATTTCTCCGATAATCCTGCTCACCCAGCTCTTTATAAGAAGAGGTATTGGCTGGCATGGCTGCATTGGGCTGGAGGCCCGATTGCAATTGCGTAAGGCAGGTGCTGCCCAGGAAGTTCAGGGTGCGCGATTGTACGCAAGCTTCGGGAGTCACGCAAGAGGCCATCCATCGCGCCTTGACACCTGCCGATGTGGGTCCTAGCATGCCGCGCAACCCTTCTGGAGCAACTGTCGCTGATGCAACCCCAAGCTTTCTACCGCGCGGTGGCGGACGATTTTAGCGCCGTCGACGGCATCATCAAGAAGCAGCTGACTTCCCGCGTGCCGCTGGTATCGAAAATCGGCGATTACATCACTTCGGCCGGCGGAAAACGCCTGCGTCCGTTGCTGGTTCTGTTGTGCGGCAAGGCCCTGGGCCGTGAAGGCGATGACATGCGCCTGCTGGCCGCCACCATCGAATTCCTGCACACCGCAACCCTGCTGCATGACGACGTGGTCGACATGTCCGGCATGCGCCGTGGCCGCTCGACCGCCAACGCCATGTGGGGCAACGCCCCGAGTGTGCTGGTCGGCGACTTCCTGTATTCGCGCTCGTTCGAAATGATGGTCGAACTCGGTTCGATGCAGGTGATGAAGATCCTGTCCCAGGCCACGCGCATCATCGCCGAAGGCGAAGTGCTGCAGTTGTCCAAGGTGCGCGATGCCAGCACCACCGAAGAAACCTATATGGAAGTCATCCGCGGCAAGACTGCGATGCTGTTCGAGGCTTCGACCCACAGCGCCGCCGCACTCGCCGGTGCCAGCGCCGAGCAGAGAGAAGCCCTGCGCACCTTCGGTGATCACCTTGGCGTGGCGTTCCAGCTGGTCGACGATTTGCTCGACTACAAGGGCGACGCGGCAACCCTGGGCAAGAACGTCGGTGACGATCTGGCCGAAGGCAAGCCGACGCTGCCGCTGATCTACACCATGCGCGAAGGCACGCCTGAGCAGGCCGCTCTGGTGCGCCAGGCGATCCAGAAAGGCGGGATCGAAGACCTCGAAAGCATCCGCATTGCCGTGGAAGCCTCGGGCTCGCTGGAGTACACCGCACAGTTGGCACGCGATTACGTGGCCCGTGCGATCAAGTGCCTCGATGCGCTGCCGGCCAGTGAGTATCGCGATGCGTTGGTTGAGCTGAGTGAATTTGCGGTTGCCCGTACGCACTGATCAGCACTGCAGTACCACGAAACCGCAGCCTCCATTGGAGCCTGCGGTTTTTTGTTGACTGCCCATTCAGTTAAAACCCTATACAATGTGCGACTTTTAGCGATCCCTACCAAGGAGCCTTAGTGAGCACGTTGCCACCCTGCCCGAAATGCAATTCCGAATACACCTACGAAGACGGTGCCCAACTGATCTGCCCTGAGTGTGCCCACGAGTGGGCTGCCGGCGGCGAAGCCGAAGTGGCGTCCGATGATGCCGTGAAGAAAGATTCGGTCGGCAACGTCCTGCAGGACGGCGACACCATCACCGTGATCAAGGATCTGAAGGTCAAGGGCACTTCGCTGGTGGTCAAGGTCGGCACCAAGGTCAAGAACATCCGCCTGTGCGATGGCGACCACGACATCGACTGCAAGATCGACGGCATCGGCCCGATGAAGCTCAAATCCGAGTTTGTCAGAAAAGTCTGATTCTGCTGTCAGCCCTCCTCCGCGCCCGGCGTGGGAGGGTGCATCACCCTCTCCGCTTTGCCCTCGCAAACCCTCGCAATAGCCAAACGCCAGCCTTTTTGACCTTACGCAATCTTTACCCACGAAAAATCACAATCCGCCAATAGGCGCTTGCTATTTGATGAATAAGAATTATTCTCATTGAAACCTTTCAAGGAGAACAACCATGACTTATTTGATCGACGCCTGGCTGGATCGCCCACACCCTTACCTCAGGATCCTCCATCGGGAAACCGGGGAAGTCTGTGCGGTGCTTGAAGAAGAAGCCCTGCATGAATTGCAGGATCAGGGCGATCTGGATGTCAGTGGCCTGAGTTCCAGCGAACCGATGGTGCTCAAGGAGCTGGTACGCAATCTGTTCCTGTTCTGCTACGCCCGGGCATTGCGCCCGACCAGTGAACTGCAGCACAAGATCGAAGTATGAGAAAGGCTGAGAAACCCTGCACAAGCAATGCTTGTGCAGGGTAACCGGATTACAGAACGTCGAGCAGCTCGACGTCGAATACCAGAACGCTGTGCGGCGGGATGCTGCCAACGCCTTGAGCGCCGTAAGCCAGTTCGCTCGGCACATACAGACGCCATTTGCTGCCGGCATTCATCAGTTGCAGCGCTTCGGTCCAGCCAGCGATCACGCCGCCAACCGGGAATTCTGCAGGCTGACCACGATCGTAGGAGCTGTCAAACACAGTGCCGTCGATCAGGGTGCCGTGGTAGTGAGTGCGCACTTGATCTTCACGGGTCGGCTTGGCGCCTTCGCCTTGAGTCAGCACTTCGAATTGCAGGCCGGAAGCCAGAGTGGTGATGCCGTCTTTCTTGGCGTTTTCAGCCAGGAATGCCAAGCCTTCACCAGCAGCCGCTTCAGCTTTGGCAGCGGCTTCGGCTTGCATGATTTCGCGGATAACCTTGAAGCTGGCGGACATTTCTTCCTGACCGACACGGCTTTCCTTACCGGCGAAAGCATCGGTCAGGCCAGCCAGAATTGCGTCCAGGCTCACACCCGGTGGCGGGTTGTCGCGCAGCTGGTCACCCAACTGACGGCCAATGCCGTAGCTGACGCGGGTTTCGTCGGTGGACAGATTTACTTCGGACATGACACTGCTCCGCTGTGCGGACGGCCGCAAGACATGCCGTGCGTGCACAGCGCGTCCCGGCGCGCCCGGAACCAAAAGGGCGAGCAGACTAGCACAGATGCTCCGGCATTGATCAGCGGGGCAGATCTACAGTGCTGAACGCCAGGCGATCGGTACTTTCAGGCTTTCCTCGGCGCTGGCGCCGAGCCCGCACATTTCATCGTGCACCGAGGTGTGCACCAGGTTAAGCGGCAATACCGGAAAGGTGTGCAATACGTCCCGCGCATGTTCGACCGAGCGCAGTTTGAGCATCTGCCCCTTGGGATCGCTGAGCGGATACGCCGCTCCATGCATCCGTGCCTCAAGCAGATAAATCCCGCCCTCCAGTGAGATCAGATTCAACTCCTGGACCTTCCCGGCGACGGCAAACGCATTCAACTCTTGCAGATTCATGGACACACCCCACGCAGTGGCGAGACTGGACTCTTACAGGGATATGCCTCGGCGCGCAAAAGTACAACCCACAAACGAAGCCGCCCGTCTGTTTCGCAACAGACGGGCGGCTTCGCGTTGAAGGGATCGCTACGCGATCCAGCGGGAGCAAGCTCCCTCGCCACAGATATTTGACGCAATACAAATCAGTGCTTGGTGATCTTGTCCAGATAACCCATGGCGCAAGCCGAAACCACGAAAGTCATGTGGATGATCACGTACCACTTCAGATGCTCGGGATCGACATTCTTGGCGTCCATGAAGATCCGCAGCAAGTGAATCGAAGAGATCGCCACGATGGATGCCGCGACTTTCATTTTCAGCGACGACGAGTCCATGGTGCCCAGCCAGCTGAGCTTCTCCTTGCCCTCGTCGATGTCCAGTTCAGAGACGAAGTTCTCGTAGCCGGAAATCATCACCATCACCAACAGGCCGCCAACCAGCGCCATGTCGATCAGCGACAGCAGCACCAGAATCAGATCCGACTCGGCCATCGCGAAAACATTGGGGATAACGTGGAACACTTCCTGGAAGAATTTCAGCGCCAGCGCCAGCAATCCCAGTGACAGACCGAAGTAGATCGGCGCCAGCAGCCAGCGCGAAGCGTACATTGCATTTTCAATAAAGCGTTCCATCGTTACTCACACAAGGGGCTGGAAATGGCCGCGAGTATATCAGCCCCTAATGACAGCCAGAAATAGCCCGAAATACCTCCGCCCACGCGTATGTATCAAAGGTTTTCTGCTAGTGTCGAAAACATTGCCAGCCCGGCGACAGTGGACAGGACAACTGGAAATGCATGTGCGATTACCATTAGCGACGACCGCAATTTGCCTGGCCCTGCTCCTCGGTGGCTGCTCGCCCGACGACGAGAAACACCCGCAGACTCTCGAACAGAAGACTGCACAGTTCGAACAATCGCTGGATACCATCAGCGACCCCAAGCTCAAGGACGCCGTCACCGAGCTCGGCGGCTCGCTGCTGTTGCTCGAACGTGCGCAGCAACGGCTCGACGATAAACCGGCGACAACCGAATACGGCGAAGACGCCCTCGGCGTGCTCAAGCACTACCCTTCGCCGCAGGTACTGGTCGATACCTTCATCAACGGTCTGTTTGTGCTGCACAAGGATTCCAGTTCCGACTACCTGACCGACCTGCAACCGGTGTTCCCCTTCAACCTGAACATTCCCGGCGGCTTCCTGTTCCCGCATGGCGTGGAATGGAAGTCGGTGACCCTGAGCGACAAACGCGTGATCGCCTTCCAGCCGGAATGGTCGGAAACCGACCCCGGAATCCAGCTCAGCCCATCCAGCTCGAATGTGACCAACCCCGATGACCTGACCGTGACTTACCCGTTCATCGACGGTCTGGACCGGGACAAGGACAAACAGCCGCAACCGGTCAGCCTGCAAGGCCAGGTTGAAGTCATAGCGCCGAAGCGCCTGCACACTTTCAACCTGAGCAAGAACGACATCGGCCAGACCCGCACCGATGACAACCTCAGCGTCACCCTGCTCAAACTTGAGAAGAACTACGCCGAAGTCGAATTCAGCAACAGCTCGCCGCTCGCCGAGGAGGTCCGCGAAACCCCGCTCAACCCGCTGATCGTCCAGGCGCGCGACAGCACTGGCCAGTATCTGGTGCGTGCCGGTTCGATCAACGAAAGCCCGGCGCAAGTTGCGTTCTACCAGAAACAACTGGCGCAGTTGCAACAGGCAACGACCTGGAGTGACACCCTGGAAAAACAGCTGAACGACGAGCAACACGCCTTCGAACAGCAGCATCCGCGCCGCTACAACAAGGTCTATTTCAATGGCCCGGTCGAGAGTCTTGAAGTCAGCGTGCTGGATTTCTCAGAAGCGACGGTAACGCGCAAAACCCTTGATCTGCCGATCCGCGAATTTGACGCGCACACCACAGCCAAAGCCGTGCAGCCGCTCGATCTGCCAATCACCGCCTATGACGATCGGGCGGTGAACTGGCTCAAAGGCGCCAGCCTCACCGAAGATCAGTTGAAAGCCAGTGTGCATATCCGCCAGTCGGTGGAAGATCCCAGCGCGGCGCGCATCGAGTTCGATCACCGTAAAACCTTCAATGACGAATTGCTCGGTGATGACCTGAGTCCCGGCGTCAGTCCGGTAACGTTCTTCACCGAAAAACGCGGCGGCAAACTTGATGAGCCGATTGAGCTGCCGCCCGAGGCGTATCAGGTCGATCCGCTGCAAGCGACCATCACCTACGACCTGAACCTGTTCCCGGAAACCCCGGCGATTGCCGTCGGTTCGATCCCGTTGTTCCTGGCGAAGGTTGCCAAGCAGTCGTTCGACGCCAAGTCCCTGCCCAAGGGCCTGGAGGTCAGGAACAACACGTTGGTGGTGGATTTGAAGACCTTCCCCGCCGATGAATGGCGATTCTTCGTCAAAGACGCCAGTGGCAACTACCTCAAGCAGATTCTTTCGGTCAGCCACGACGCGAGCGCAGAAGGTCCGGCGGTGTTCGGCGTGCATTACTTCTATGGGCGCCCCACTCACGTCGAAACCTACCAGCGCACCGACCTCGCCACCGTGCCATACGGCTTTGAGGTCAAACTCGACAAGGCGCAGACCCAGAGTGCTGCGCCGTGATCATGCCTAGTGGTCGAAAACGCCAACAGGACGCCCGCGCCCACCGTTGATCTGGCGCAGTTGCGCTTGCAGATGCAACGACCAGATCTGCGGATCGCTGGCCAGCTCGTAGCCGTGCATCGTCAGGCTTTCAACGATGGTGTCGAGGATTGATTCGGCGGCGATCGGCCCATGAAACGGGCCTTGAGCCTTGATGGCGGAAGGTTGTTCACCGGCCATGCCGGCGGCGAAGAGCAGCGTCCACATGCCGTTATCACCGGCCAACGGCTTGATGGCGCATTCGATACGGGTCACAAGACCCAGGCACTGACGGGTGAGACAGAGGTTGCGCGACATGGCGGCGACCCTCGGTAAAGTCGTTATTCAGCCCTTGCTGAAGAGCTGTTTCGATCCACTGATCCTGTCCTTATCCTTGAGCTGAGAATAGAAGAAAAGTTCGCCTCGCAAGCCGGACGGAACCAGAAGGCGCCGAATGGTCATTGTGTGAATATTGGCGCCAGAGTGATGGCACTTTTCTCGACATGCAATCCAAGTAACTGTGGGAGCGGGCTTGCCCGCGATGGCGTCGTGTCAGTCAACATTTCAGTCAACTGACACTCAGTCATCGCGGGCAAGCCCGCTCCCACAGTGTTTTGCGGTGCGAATGGGTTACGCAGGTTTTGCTTCGGCCAGTGCCTCCAGCGCCAGCTCTTTCTCGGCTTCTTTCAGATCCTCTTCGCTGATCATCTCGGCAATTACCCGCAAGCGCTCCACCACCCGCGCGTTGACGCTGCCTTCAGGAAACTCGCCATCCTCATTCGGCGCACCCGCCGGCTCGCCGACCAACAGGCTCAGCGCCTCGTCGGCCTGACGCACGGCGTAAACGTGGAACTGCCCGGCACGCACCGCCGCCAGCACTTTCTCATCGAGCATCAGCGTCGCAACGTTGGCCTGCGGAATGATCGCGCCCTGCTCGCCGGTCAGCCCGCGTGCCTCGCAGAGACGGAAGAAACCTTCAATCTTCTCGTTGACCCCGCCAACCGCCTGCACTTCGCCGAACTGGTTGATCGAACCGGTGATCGCGAAGCACTGCTTGAGCGGGGTTTTCGACAACGCCGAAATCAGCGTGCACGCCTCGCCCAGCGACGCGCTGTCGCCGTCCACGTAACCGTAGGATTGCTCCAGCGCGATGCTCGCGGAGATCGCCAGCGGGAATTCCTGCGCGTAACGGCTGCCCAGATACCCGGTCAGAATCATCACGCCTTTGGAGTGAATCGGCTGGCCCAGGTTAACCTCGCGCTCGATGTCGACAATGCCGCTGCCGCCCGGATACACCGTGGCGGAAATCCGCGCCGGCACACCAAACGCCGAGTCGCCGACTTCCAGCACGGTCAGCCCGTTGCACTTGCCGACCGCTGCGCCATCGGTGTCGATCAGGATAATCCCGGCGAGCATGTCGTCGAGAATCCGCGCCGACACGCGACCGGTGCGCGTGGCCTTGGCCTTCAACGCGCGTTCGATGTGGCCGGCATCGGTCATTTCATCGTTGGCCAGATGCCGGATGAAATCCGCCTCGCTGACCAGTTGAAACAGATCGCCGATACGCGCCGACAACCGCCCCTGATGCTCGGCCAGCCGTGCGCTGTAAGTCGCCAGACGCGCCACCGCATCGGCGGTCAGCGGCGCCATACCTTCTTCCGAAGTGCGGGTTTTCAGCAACTGGGCGAATTGCTCGAGGCTTTCGTCGACCATCGGAATGTCTTCGTCGAAGTCCACCAGAACGCGAAACATCTCCTGGAAGTCCGGATCGAGGTCTTGCAGCGTGTAATACAGCGACCGCGCCCCGATGATGATGACTTTGACGTTCAACGGAATGAACTGCGGGCTGAGGGTCATGGTGGCGAACCGTCCCATCTCGCCCAGCGGCGATTCCATTTTCAGCTTGCGCGATTGCAGGGCGCGTTTGAGCGCATCCCACACGAACGGCTCGCCGAGCATCTTCTCCGCTTCAAGGATCAGAAAACCACCGTTGGCGCGATGCAGCGCACCCGGACGCAACTGGCGATACGTGGTGTAGAGCGCGCCCTGATCGGTGGCGTATTCGATGCGTCCGAAAAGATTTTCGTAGGTCGGATGCGGCTCGAACACCACCGGCGCACCGCCGCTGGACGGGTGACCGACCACCAGACTCGGGGCGTATTGCTCTTCCAGCAGCTTGCGCGCGACCGCGTCGGTCTTGCTGTCGTCGACCAGTTGCTCGACCACGGTTTTCAGCAGATAGACCTGCACCGCTTGCAGATAACCGCACACGGCAGCGTTCTCGGCGTACTTTTCCGAGAGCGGCGCGAGCAGTGGCTGCAAGGCCAAGGTGATGGTTTCTTCGTTGAGGTGACGCAGTTGATTGCTCGACTCGCGCTTCCACTGCGGCAGGCTCGCGAGTTCTTCGTTCAGGCGTTCTTCCAGCCAGGAAATGTCGTCGTGGAAACGCTCGCGGTCGACTTCCGGCAACTGGGCGAATTCGGCTTCGTCCAGCGCCTTGCCGTCGAGCATCGGCGTGAACGCGATGTTGCTGCTGTCGCGGTACAGCGCGACGTCTTTTTCCAGCGCCAGACGCTCGATGATGTCCAGCGCCTTGTCGTAGCGCTGATTGAAAGCGCGGTCGATGGCGCTTTTCTTTTGCTGGTAGGACGGATGCTCGAACACCGCCGGAAACGTCGCCAGCAAGTTATCGATAAGACCGTTGATATCAGCGATGAACGCACCGGCAGTGCCGGCTGGCAATTCGAGCGCGCGCGGCTCGCGCGGCTCGTCGAAATTGTTCACGTAAACCCAGTCCGCCGGGGTTTGCAGGCGTTTGCCTTCGGCTTTCAGGTAGCGTTTGACGAACGAGAACCGGCCGGTGCCGGGCTCGCCCATGACGAACACGTTGTAACCGGGGCGTGGCATGGCCACACCGAACTGCAAAGCTTCGACCGCGCGTTCCTGGCCGAGCACACCGCGAAAGGGCTCCAGATCATTGGTGGTAGTGAAGCTGAACTGTTCAGCGGAAAACGGACGGGTCAGCGCTTCGGGCGCTAGACGCAAGCTGGCAGCAACAGGATCAGGCATCGGGCTTCCTTAACAATCAGGCGGGGCAGATAGCGGCATTCTGGCGCCGCCCGTACCCCACTGGCAAGGCGCGCCACACGACTAAGCATAGACAACAGGCTAACCCGAGGTCCGGCCTCGGGAAACCAGTGTTTATTCCAAATATTGTGCAAAAAATCACGGAACCCTCGGAATGTGCCTAAACTCCAAACTGCGCGGCTGGAACTAATAACCGGCCCACTGGCACCGTAAGGCGCCAGAACCCCTGTCCATTGGTATGCACATAAAGAGAACAAAGCTATGAAACGGATTCTTCTCGGTACTCTCTTCACCGTTGTATCCCTCAACGCCATGGCTCAAGCGCCAGGCGGCCCGGATTGCGGTTGGGGCAACATGCTGTTCGAAGGTCAGCGTGGCACCCCGGCTCACTTCCTGGCATCCACCACCAACGGCACATCCGGTAACGCAACGTTTGGTATGACCTCCGGCACCAACGGTTGCTCGACCAACGCGTCGCTGACCTATGGCGGCAAATCCTGGATTGCCATGAATGGCATGATGAACGAGCTGTCCGAAGACATGGCCAAAGGCAACGGCGAAGCGCTGACGACTTATGCCGTGGTACTGGGCGTGGCGCCGGAAGATCGCGCGCATTTCGCTGCCGTGACTCACGAGCACTTCCAGCAGATCTTCAGCAAGGCTGACGTGACCGCCGAAGACGTGCATACCAACACCCTGTCCGTTCTGAAGTCAGACGCACGTCTGGCCAAGTACGCAACTCAGGCTTAAGCTCGACCCCGCCCGCTTCCTTCGGGAAGCGGGTTTTGTTTTTTCGGCCCGCCCCTCTTTGGGCTTTATTTCTTTTCGACTTAAGTTGCCACTTATGCTCAAACGCCTTGCCTGGCTGGCGCTGTGTGTCTGCGCCCCGCTGTCCGCCGCGCCGCACATCGATCCTCAACGTTTGCAGCAACTGGCCAACGACCGCTTCTGGATTTCCCTCGGTCACTACGAAACCGCCAAGCTTGGCGGCTGGCGCAGCTATGTCAGCGACAAGAAATTCTTTCTCGCACCTGATGGCAACGAACATCCCGATCATGAACTCGCGGCCACCGTGCAGGCGTTGTACGCTCCAGCCAGCACTGGCGAACAGCATGCACAATGCGTCTACCCGGCACGTACGCGCTGGTTGAAAGATCAACTCAAGCTGACCGATCTGCCTGCGCCCGATTGCGCCGAATTCAAGAAATGGTTCAAAGACGTCTCGCCGCACAGCGCGGTGATGATCTTCCCGGCAGCCTATCTCAACAGCCCTTCGTCGATGTTCGGCCATACCCTGCTACGCATCGATCAGGCCGATGTGCAGAGCGACAAGACGTCGCTGCTGAGTTACGCGATCAACTTCGGCGCCTACATCGAAGGCTCGGACAACAGCATTCTGTATGCCTGGAAAGGCTTGATGGGCGGCTATCCGGGATTGTTCGCGCTGGTGCCGTATCAGGAGAAACTCTCCGAGTACCGCAGCCTGGAAAACCGCGATCTGTGGGAATACCGACTGAATCTGACTCAAGCCGAAACCGCACGGATGGTCGAGCATGTGTGGGAGTTGAAACAGATCCAGTTCGACTATTTCTTCTTCGACGAAAACTGCTCGTATCGCCTGCTCGAACTGCTGCAAGTGGCGCGTCCGAGTTTGCGCCTGACCGAGCAATTCCCGATGACCGCGATTCCCACTGACACCGTCAAAGCGGTGAAGGAAGCCGGGCTGGTAGAAAGCATCGAGTATCGTCCGTCGCGCGAGCGTGAATTGCTCAGCCGCGCCGAACCGTTGAGCAGTGAAGAGCAAGACTGGGTGCTGAAGGTCAGCGCCGATCAACAACAGCTGCAAGACCCTGCATTCAAAGCCCTGCCCCGCGCACGTCAGGCGTTGATTATCGACGCGGCGTATCGGTTGGAACGCTACCGCGCCAACGGCCAGGAACGTGATCCGCAACGGGCGCAGCGCAGTTTCGAATTGCTGCGGGCGATCAACAAGAATCCGCCGCCGGAGCTGCAAATTCCGCAACCCGGTCTGCCCGAGGACGGCCACGAGTCACGCACCTGGCAGGCCGGCATCGGCACCCGTGGCGACCGCGCGTTCGGCGAGTACGGTTTGCGCATGGCCTATCACGATCTCAACGACAACGCCGAAAGCTTCCCGCTCGGCGCGCAGATCGAAATCCTCCAGCTGAAACTGCGTCAGTACGAAGGCAACGACTGGCAGGTGCAGCAACTGGATCTGGCGACCATTCGCTCGCTGACTCCGCGCAATGAGCTGTTGCAGCCGCTGTCATGGCAAGTCACCGGTGGCCTCGAACGAGTGCCGGGCAAGCATGATGATGAAAATCTGGTCAGCCACGTCAACGGTGGCGCTGGCGGCACCTGGCAGCTTGGCGAAGATGTACTGGGCTTCGCCCTCGGCACGGTGCGCATCGAGCACAACAACGACTTCGCCGGGTTCATCGCCCCGGCCGCTGGTTTCAACAGCGGCGTGCTGTGGAAAAACCCGCTGGGCAATCTGAGTCTGGAGGCCAAGGGTGATTACTTCACCAACGGCGAAGTGCGCCGTAGCCTGAGTCTGAATCAGCAGTGGGAATTGTCGCGCAACCTCGGTCTGCGCCTGAGTGCGCAGCGCGAATTCAGCCACGTCGCCAGCCCTGAAACGGAAGTCATGCTTGAAGTGAAGTGGTATCACTACTGATCTTTTGATCTTTCTTTCACACCCCATCGACGAATCCACTTCTAGACTCTCCCTGTAAGCCGCAAAACGGCTCGGGAGAGTGAGATGTGGCGGTGCGCAGGTTTGCTGGGGGTTGTGCTGTTGCTGGGCGGATGCCAGTCCACCCATGAAGACTTGATTGCCAAAGGTTATCCACCAGCCTTCGCCGACGGTTTCGATGACGGTTGCATCAGCGGCCGACAAGCCGCCGGTTCGATCAGCGGCGAGTTTCGCAAGAACGTGCCGCGCTATCTCAAGGACAAGCAATACGCCGAAGGCTGGACCGACGGCTTTCGCCAATGCCAGGCGATGCTCGAAAACAAGGATCGCGACGACTATCGCAACAGCCACTTCGACGAACGCGAACGCGCCTGGCAGCAACAGAAAGACCAGGGCGCCGGTCGCGCTTATCGCTCGCAGTGAGTCGCTCCCGGACATCCAGTGAAACCAATGCCCCGCGATCATGGCCCAAGCTTTATAACGGGAGGACACCATGAGCCGCGCATTCGTCAACGAAGACTCCGCCGCCGCACAAGCCGATCAGCCGGTCGAACGGCTGGTCAGTGCGCAACCCAATTACGTCACACCGCAAGGTCTGCAGCAGTTGCAGGACAAGGTTGCCGAACTGCAAACCGAATACGCCGCACAATCGGCCAAAGGCGAGCAGGCCGACAAGCAACGCCAAGCCGATCTGGAACGGGATTTGCGCTACTTCAACCAACGCCTGAGCAGCGCGCAAGTGGTGGCCGCCGCCACCTCGACCGGCAAAGTCCAGATCGGCAGTTGGGTGACTTACGCCGACGAGCACAACAACCAACACCGCGTGCAACTGGTCGGTGAAGATCAGGCCGACGCCGGCAATGGCTTGATCAACTGGGGGTCACCGCTCGGTCGGGCATTGCTCGGGGCACAACTCAACGACGAAGTGCTGTGGCAACGTCCGGCCGGCGATCAACTGATTGAAGTGATCCGCATCGAATCGGCTTAAACCACGCCCTGAGCGAGCATCGCATCGGCGACTTTGACGAAGCCGGCGATGTTCGCACCTTTGACGTAGTTGACCCGTCCGTTCTCTTCGCCGTAATGCACACAAGCATGGTGGATCGACTGCATGATCGCGTGCAACTTGCTGTCCACCTCGCCCGCCGTCCACAGCAGACGCATGGCGTTCTGCGACATCTCCAGGCCGCTGACTGCCACGCCGCCAGCATTCGATGCCTTGCCCGGCGCGAACAAAATCCCGGCCTCGATAAAGATATCCACAGCCTCGAGCGTGGTCGGCATATTCGCGCCTTCCGCTACGCATACGCAGCCGTTGCGCAGCAAGGTGCGGGCGGATTCGCCGTCGAGCTCGTTTTGCGTGGCGCACGGTAGTGCGATGTCGCACGCCAGCGACCATGGCAACTGACCGGCGCGGAATTCCAGACCGAACGCCACTGCCAATTCGCTGATGCGTCCGCGTTTGACGTTTTTCAGTTCCAGCAGCGCCAGCCACTGTTCTTCACTCAGCCCGGCCTCGCAGTACAGCGTGCCTTCGGAGTCGGACAGGGAAATCACCTTGCCACCCAGATCCATCACTTTGCGCGCGGCGTATTGCGCGACGTTGCCGGAACCGGAGATCGCCACGCGTTTGCCTTCAACGGTTTGCCCGCGACGCTTGAGCATTTCTTCAGCGAAATACACGCAGCCGAAACCGGTGGCTTCCGGGCGGATCAGGCTGCCGCCGTAGGTCATGCCCTTGCCGGTAAGAACGCTGGTGAACTGGTTGCTCAGGCGTTTGTATTGACCGAACAGAAAACCGATCTCGCGCGCGCCGACGCCGATATCGCCGGCCGGCACATCAACGTCAGCGCCGATGTGCCGGTACAACTCGCTCATGAACGCCTGGCAGAAACGCATGACTTCGGCGTCACTTTTGCCCTTCGGATCGAAGTCCGAACCGCCCTTGCCGCCGCCCATGGGCAGGGAGGTCAGCGAGTTCTTGAAGGTCTGCTCGAAGGCGAGGAATTTCAACACGCCCATGTTCACCGAAGGATGGAAACGCAAACCGCCCTTGTACGGGCCGATGGCGCTGTTCATCTGAATACGGAAACCGCGATTGACCTGGACCTTGCCCTGATCGTCGACCCACGACACGCGAAACACCACGGCGCGCTCCGGCTCGCAGATGCGCTCGAGAATCCCCGAGGTCAGATAGTGCGGATTGGCTTCGAGAAATGGCCACAAGCTACGCAGGACTTCTTCGACCGCCTGATGAAATTCGGGTTGATCCGGGTCGCGCTGTTTGAGGCGAGCAAGGAAGGATTCGACGGATTCGATCATGGGCAAGAGTCTCGGCAAATTTGTTGTCGTTGGAAGAGATTGAGCCGGACTGTAACAAACCAATTGCACACAGGAACAGCTTGAAATGTCGCATATATGAAATCAAATGGTGCACAGGATATAAAACAGGCTGTTTTGCACCTTGAATGGTGAGATTGAATTTGGGTTATGCACTGGCAGTTATGCCGTCATCGCTGGCAAGCCAGCTCCCACAGTTTTCGTGGTGTTCACACAATCCGGGCACAACGCAAATCATATGGGAGCTGGCTTGCCAGCGATGAATCCACCTCGGTACCCCTGAAAAAACGCGCAAAAAAAACGGAGCCACCAAGGCTCCGTTTTTTCATGCAACCAACCCGATATCAGGCCAGTTTCTTGTGACGTACCCGGTGTGGCTGGGCCGCTGCTTCGCCGAGGCGTTTTTTGCGGTCAGCTTCGTACTCGGTGTAGTTACCTTCGAAGAAGATCGCTTGCGAGTCGTCTTCGTACGCCAGGATGTGGGTCGCGACGCGGTCAAGGAACCACCGATCGTGAGAGATCACAATGGCAGCGCCCGGGAAGTCCAGCAGGGCTTCTTCCAGCGAACGCAGGGTTTCCACGTCGAGGTCGTTGGACGGTTCGTCGAGCAGCAGGACGTTGCCACCCTCCTTCAGGGTCAGCGCCAGGTGCAAGCGGCCGCGCTCACCACCGGACAGGTCCTTGACGAACTTCTGCTGATCGCCGCCCTTGAAGTTGAAGCGACCGACGTAGGTGCGCGACGGGATCTCGTAGTTGCCGATGCGGATCTGATCCGAACCATCGGAAATCTGCTGGAACACAGTCTTGCTGCCGTCGAGGTCTTCGCGGCTCTGATCCACACAGGCGAGCTGCACGGTTTCGCCGACTTCGATGCTGCCCGAGTCTGGCGTTTCCTTGCCCATCAGCATGCGGAACAGGGTCGATTTACCGGCGCCGTTACCGCCGATCACGCCAACGATGGCGCCTTTAGGCATGGAGAACGACAGGTTGTCGATCAACACGCGATCGCCGTAGCCCTTGGTGACGTTCTTGAACTCGATGACCTTGTCGCCCAGGCGCGGACCGGCCGGGATGTAGATCTCGTTGGTTTCCGAACGCTTCTGGAATTCCTGCGATTGCATTTCTTCGAAGCGTTGCAGACGAGCCTTGGATTTCGACTGGCGGGCCTTGGCGCCTTTGCGCACCCACTCCAGTTCTTCCTTCATGGCTTTTTCATGCGCCGACTGCTGCTTGGATTCAGCGGCCAGACGATCGGACTTGGCTTCCAGCCAACCAGAGTAGTTGCCTTCGTACGGAATACCGGCGCCGCGGTCGAGCTCCAGGATCCAGCCAGCGACGTTGTCGAGGAAGTACCGGTCGTGCGTGATCGCGACCACGGTGCCCGGGAAGTCGTGCAGGAAGTGCTCCAGCCAGGCAACGGAATCAGCGTCCAGGTGGTTGGTTGGTTCGTCGAGCAGCAGCATGTCCGGAGCGGACAGCAGCAGACGGCACAGGGCCACACGACGCTTCTCACCACCGGAGAGGAATTCGACCTTGGCGTCCCACGCCGGCAGACGCAGTGCGTCGGCGGCGACTTCCAGTTGACGATCCAGGTTGTGACCGTCGCTGGCTTGCAGGATCGCTTCGAGCTTGGCCTGTTCGGCAGCCAGTTTGTCGAAGTCGGCATCTTCTTCAGCGTAAGCCGCGTAGACCTCGTCCAGGCGCGCCTGGGCGTTCTTGATCACGCTGACCGCTTCCTCGACCACTTCACGCACGGTCTTGGTCGGGTCAAGTTGCGGCTCTTGCGGCAGATAGCCGATGTTCAGGTCCGGCATCGGACGCGCTTCGCCCTCAAACTCGGTATCGACGCCAGCCATGATTTTCAGCAGCGTGGATTTACCCGAACCGTTGAGGCCGAGCACGCCGATCTTGGCGCCCGGGAAGAACGACAGAGAAATGTTTTTCAGGATTTCCCGCTTCGGCGGAACAACTTTGCCCAGCCGATGCATGGTGAATACGTATTGAGCCATGGAGAACCTTGGGTCAGTGACAGATGAATGATGGAGCGCAGGCGAAGCCCGGCCAGACCGTGCGCGTCGTTCACTTGATGGTCATCAATGCGTGCGCGCTGAAAAAGTCTGATTCTAGGAGCTGGAACGCTCCCGCGTAACCGGCAAAGCTACCTTAATGACCGGTGGCAGTCCAGCCGAGCGGGGCTGGCACTTCGCCACAACTCAAGGCATGCTAGCCGCCCTTTGGGCGTCCGGCTTATAGTGCACGTCGCGCCAGTCCAGCCAGACCGCAGGATTACAGCTTGTCGAATGTCACGCCGCCCGTTTCCGTGAGCGCACCTCAGCCTGCGAATGGCTCGCCCCTGCGCGGAACATTAAAGGGCGCACTGGCGACATTGGTCCTGTTGTTGCTGGCCCTGCTGTTCTGGCAGTTGCTCGATCAACTGCGCGAAACCGAGAAAAATCAGCGTCAGTACACCATCGACTACACCGCCGACCTCGCCGCGCAAGTCAGCCTGAACATGGCGCTGAACGCGCAGATCGCCCTGAATCTGCTGCCGATCCTCGAACAACCGCAAACCGCCGACGAACAACAGGCTCTGCTGCGCAAACTGCAGCAATCGCTGCCGGATCTGCGCAGCCTGGCGTTACTAACGCCCTCCGGCAAAGTCCTCAGCGACAGCGACGCGAACAGCCACGATGCCGATTACCTCAGCGAACTGGTAAGGCGCAGTCGCGCACAGGCGCATTACTTCAGCAACGCCGACGACGGCTCAGAGGTGCATCTGTTGCTGCATCAGGCCAGCGGCAGTTCGCGCGGTTACTGGGCGCTGCGCCTGACCCCGACGTTCTTTGCTTCGCTGACCAAGCAAGCGGAAACCGGTATCCGTCCGCTGTGGCTGGTGGAAAACCGCATCAACCATCAGATCATCAGCCGCGACGAAGGCCTGCCATCGGCCAAGACCAGTACGCTGACCCCGGACGACATGGCCAACAGCGTGCTGACCGTACCACTGAGCAGCAGCGACTGGCAGTTGCGTGGTCTGTTCGACCGCCAGCATGTGCTCGAACAATTGCTGCCGGCGTTCATCGGCAAATGCCTGCTCGGTCTGGCGTTCTCGCTGCTGCCATTCATCGCACTGCTGAACATGCGCCGCCGTCAGCGTCAGCTGCATGAAGGTCGGCGGCGTTATCAGGACATTTTCGATGGCACCGGCGTCGCGCTGTGCGTGCTCGACCTGTCGGGGCTCAAGCAGGCGTTCGACAAGGCGCAGTTGCAGACCAGCGACCAGCTCAAGGCCTGGCTCGATCAGCCGCAACAGCGCCAGCAATTGCTCCAGGAACTGCGCATCACCGAGGTCAATCAGGTGGCGTTGCAACTGCTCAACGTCAATTCCTGCGACCACGCCTGGCAACTGCTGATCGACGGCCAGCCGCACAGCCAGTGTGCAATCGGCAATCAAGTGCTCGACGCGGTACTCCAGCAGCAAAAGCAGCTGGAACTGGAAATAAAACTGCCGGACATCAACGGTCGCGACCAGCATCTGTGGCTGGTGCTGCGCCTGCCGCAAGAGCGTCACGATTACCGCGCGGTGATCCTCAGCATCAACGACATCACCAGCCGCAAGCTGATAGAACTGTCGCTGCTGGAGCGCGAAGGCTTCTGGTCGGACGTCGTGCGCACCGTGCCGGATCATCTGTATGTGCAGGACGTGATCAGCCAGCGGATGATTTTCAGCAACCACCACCTTGGCCAGACGCTCGGTTACAACCGTACCGAACTGCATCAGATGGGCGAGTACTTCTGGGAAATCCTCCTGCACCCGGAAGACGCCGATTACTACCATCGCTCGCGCCAGATGCAGCGTCACGCCGGTTACAGCCAGTTGCTGCAATGTCAGTTGCGCTTCCGCCATCGCGACGGCGAGTGGCGACGTTTCGACATTCGTGAACAGGCACTGGCTCGCGACAAGCAGGATCAGGTCACGCGCATCATCGGTGTGGCCAAGGATATCACCGAGCAGATCGAGGCCAGCGAATCGCTGCGCGACAGCGAGCAGCGCTACCGCATGCTCGCGGAAAGTATCAGCGACGTGATTTTCTCCACTGACAGCAAGCTCTCGCTGAACTACGTCAGCCCTTCGGTGCAAGCGGTGCTGGGTTATGACGTCGAGTGGATTTTCCAGAACGGCTGGCAATCGACCATCGCCAACCCGCAGCAACTGAGCGGCATCTATCAGCTGATGGATCGCGTCAGCAAGGCGCTGGACAAACCGGAGCAACTGGCGCTGTTGCGCGATCAGGTTCAGACCCAACTGTTCCTGTTCGATTGCCTCAAGGCCGATGGCCGCAAGATCCCGATCGAACTGCGTCTGGTATTAGTGTGGGATGAACAAGGTGCGTTCGAAGGCGTGCTCGGTGTCGGCCGCGACATCAGCCAGCAGCGCCGCGCCGAGAAAGATCTACGCATGGCCGCCACGGTTTTCGAGCATTCGACTTCGGCGATCCTGATCACCGATCCGGCCGGTTACATCGTGCAGGCCAACGAAGCCTTCAGTCGGGTCAGCGGCTACGCGGTCAGCGAAGTGCTCGACCAGTTGCCAAACATGCTCACCGTCGACGAGCAGCAGGACGCACATCTGCGCTACGTGCTCAAACAATTGCACCAACACAGCACCTGGGAAGGTGAAGTCTGGCTCAAGCGGCGAAACGGCGAGCATTACCCGGCCTGGGTCGGCATTACCGCAGTGCTCGACGACGAGGGCGATCTGGCCAGTTACGTGTGCTTCTTCAGCGACATCAGCGAGCGCAAGGCCAGCGAACAACGCATCCACCGCCTCGCCTATTACGACGCGCTGACGCATTTGCCCAACCGCACGCTGTTCCAGGATCGTCTGCACACGGCGCTGCAATCGGCCGAACGGCAGAAGTCGTGGGTGGTGCTGATGTTCCTCGACCTTGACCGCTTCAAGCCGATCAACGACTCCCTCGGCCACGCCGCCGGCGACCGCATGCTCAAGGAAATGGCCACACGCCTGCTCGGTTGCGTCGACGATGACGACACCGTGGCGCGCATGGGCGGCGATGAATTCACGCTGCTGCTGCAACATCGCGCCAGCCGCGAACTGGCGCTGAACCGCGCGATCCATGTGGCCGAGCAGATTCTCGCGAGCCTGGTGAAACCGTTCGTGCTGGAGGGCCGCGAATTCTTCGTCACCGCGAGTATCGGCATCGCCTTGAGTCCGCAGGATGGCAACGAACTCAGCCAGTTGATGAAGAACGCCGACACCGCGATGTACCACGCCAAGGAGCGCGGCAAAAACAACTTCCAGTTCTATCAGGCCGATATGAACGCAAGTGCCCTCGAACGTCTGGAACTGGAAAGCGACTTGCGCCATGCCTTGGAACAGGACGAATTTGTGCTGTATTACCAGCCACAATTCAGCGGCGACGGCAAACGCCTGACCGGCGCCGAAGCTCTGCTGCGCTGGCGTCATCCGCGTCGTGGACTGGTGCCACCGGGGGATTTCATTCCGGTACTCGAAGAGCTCGGTCTGGTGGTCGACGTCGGCGACTGGGTGATCAGCGAAGCCTGCCGGCAACTGAAGACCTGGCACCAGAATCGCGTACGCGTGCCGAAGGTCTCGGTGAACATCTCGGCGCGGCAGTTCTCCGACGGCCAGCTCGGCACGCGGATCGCCACGATCTTGCGCGAAACCGGGTTGCCACCGGCGTGTCTGGAACTGGAACTGACCGAAAGTATCCTGATGCGCGAAGTCAGCGAGGCGATGCAGATTCTCGCCGGCCTGAAAAATCTCGGCCTGAGCATTGCGGTCGATGACTTTGGCACCGGTTATTCATCGCTGAACTACCTGAAGCAATTCCCGATCGACGTGCTGAAAATCGACCGGACTTTCGTTGATGGCCTGCCGTCTGGCGAACAGGATGCGCAGATTGCCCGGGCGATCATCGCCATGGCGCACAGCCTGAATCTGGCGGTAATCGCCGAGGGCGTGGAAACCCATGAGCAGCTGGATTTCCTGCGCGAGCACGGTTGCGATGAGGTGCAGGGTTATCTGTTCGGACGGCCGATGCCGGCGAGCCGGTTCGAGGCGCAGTTCAGTAATGATGCGTTGTTCATGTTTGACTGAGATTTTGCGGTGCTGCCATCGCCAGCAGGCTGGCTCCCACAGTTGGAACTGGGTACATCTGTTAGAGACTGGTCGGCTATTAGGCCGCCATCGCTGGCAAGCCAGCTCCCACAGTGACGGTGTTCACCATTAGGCCGAGTGTCAGCTCGCCTGCTTTTGACGTTGATCCACCGGCCCGTCGGCAGGCGGAGTGGAGGGATTGATCCGGGGGTGGGAGCGCAGCGACCGTTTGGCGCAGCCAAACACATCGAGAGGAGGTGCAGCGAAGCAAACCGGAGGCGATGCGCCCGGATCAATCCCGCAGCGAAGGAACCCGAGCCTAGGCGAGGGCCGAACGTCAGGGTAAAGCCTTTTGGGTTACCTTTTCGGCGTTTGGAAAAGGTGACCCGCCGTCAGGGCGGAACCCTAAGCGGCCGTTACCGCAGCAACGGATATGTACCCAGCCAGAAACAACCCCACCGCCTGAAAAACAGCCATCGCCAGCAGGCTGTCTCCCACAGGGATTGATGTCAATCAGTGAATCTGCGGACTATCGCGATTACTGTAGGAGCTGCCGAAGGCTGCGAGCTCTCTGCCCAGCACTGATACCTCTTATCCGGTCATGAAAGCCACTTGTCTGCGACATGATGTCCTTTCATATGCCTTCCAAAACCCATTGGGTTAGAATGCCCCCCTTTTCTGCCCCCGATCCTTGAGGACCGCCATGTTCAGCCGTGATTTGACTATTGCCAAGTACGACGCCGATCTTTTTGCCGCCATGGAGCAAGAAGCTCAGCGTCAGGAAGAACACATTGAGCTGATCGCTTCGGAAAACTACACCAGCCCAGCGGTGATGGAGGCTCAAGGCTCGGTTCTGACCAACAAATACGCCGAAGGCTACCCGGGCAAGCGCTACTACGGTGGTTGCGAATACGTCGACATCGTTGAGCAGCTGGCCATCGACCGCGCCAAAGAACTGTTCGGCGCTGATTACGCCAACGTTCAGCCACACGCCGGTTCGCAAGCCAACAGCGCCGTTTACCTGGCTCTGCTGTCGGCCGGTGACACCATCCTGGGCATGAGCCTGGCCCACGGCGGTCACCTGACCCACGGTGCCAGCGTTTCCTCCTCCGGCAAGCTGTACAACGCCGTGCAGTACGGCATCGACGCCAACGGCCTGATCGACTACGACGAAGTCGAGCGTCTGGCGGTTGAGCACAAGCCGAAAATGATCGTGGCCGGTTTCTCTGCCTACTCGCAGATCCTCGACTTCCCGCGCTTCCGCGAAATCGCTGACAAGGTTGGCGCGTACCTGTTCGTCGACATGGCTCACGTGGCCGGTCTGGTTGCCGCTGGCGTTTACCCGAACCCGGTACCTTTCGCTGACGTCGTGACCACCACCACCCACAAGACCCTGCGCGGTCCACGTGGCGGTTTGATCCTGGCTCGCGCCAACGCCGACATCGAGAAGAAACTCAACTCCGCCGTATTCCCGGGCGCCCAGGGTGGCCCGCTGGAGCACGTGATCGCCGCCAAAGCGATCTGCTTCAAGGAAGCGTTGCAGCCTGAGTTCAAGACTTACCAGCAACAAGTGGTGAAAAACGCCCAGGCGATGGCCAGCGTATTCATCGAGCGCGGTTTCGACGTGGTTTCCGGCGGTACTGAAAACCACCTGTTCCTGCTGTCGCTGATCAAGCAGGAAATCTCCGGTAAAGATGCTGACGCCGCTCTGGGCAAAGCTTTCATCACCGTGAACAAGAACTCTGTGCCTAACGATCCACGTTCGCCGTTCGTCACCTCCGGCCTGCGCTTCGGCACCCCGGCTGTGACCACTCGTGGCTTCAAGGAAGCAGAGTGCAAAGAGCTGGCCGGCTGGATCTGCGACATCCTGGCTGACCTGAATAACGAAGCGGTGATCGACGCCGTTCGTGAGAAAGTCAAAGCCATCTGCAAGAAACTGCCGGTATACGGCGCTTGATGCGACGTTAAATCCGCAGCATGAAACCGGCCAGTGATGGCCGGTTTTTTTTCGCCTGTCGAAAGCCACTGGTCAGACCGGTCATGCCAATTTCATTATTTTCACTTGTCATCCGAAAAAAACCGAGCGTAGACTGCACCCGCACTGGACATACCGGTAAGACCACAATAATTAAGTCCTGAATCTGATACGCGCAGCGTACGGCAACCAGGACACCGACCAGGATTCCTCCCATGCTCAGATGGTGCTCGCGTTCAATCTTCCTTCAAGTGGTTCTCGGACTGGTGCTCGGCATCGTCTGCGGGCTGACCCTTCCTGAATACTCGGCCCAGCTCAAACCGCTTGGCGACGGGTTCATCAAACTGATCAAGATGCTCATCGGCCTGATCGTGTTCTGCGTGGTGGTCAGCGGCATCAGCGGCGCGGGCGATCTGAAGAAGGTCGGGCGCATTGGCCTCAAATCGGTGATCTACTTTGAAGTGTTGACCACCATCGCGCTGGTGATCGGCCTGGTATTCGCCTTCACCACCGGGATCGGCAGCGGCGCGAATATCCATCTGGAGCAACTGTCAGTTGCGGACATGGGCGACATCGCCCAGCGCGGCCAGCACATGCATACCACGACGCAATTTCTGATGGACCTGATTCCGACCTCGGTGATCGGCGCCTTTGCCGACAACAACATTCTGCAAGTGCTGCTGTTCTCGGTGCTGTTCGGCAGCGCACTGAATCTGGTCGGCGAAGCCGCTTCGGGGATTTCGCGGCTGATCAACGAATTGAGCCATGTGATCTTCCGCATCATGGGCATGATCGTGCGTCTGGCGCCGATTGGCGTATTCGGCGCCATCGCCTTCACCACCAGCAAATATGGCCTCGACTCGCTGCAACATCTGGGCAGTCTGGTCGGCTTGTTCTACTTGACCTGCGTGGCGTTCGTGTCGTTGATCCTCGGTCTGGTCATGCGCCTGTCCGGGTTGCGCATGTGGCCGCTGCTCAAGTACCTGCGTGAGGAATTGCTGATCGTGATGGGCACCGCGTCCTCCGATGCCGTGCTGCCACAAATCATGCGCAAACTCGAACATCTCGGCATCGGCAGCTCGACGGTCGGCCTGGTAATTCCTACCGGTTACTCGTTCAACCTCGACGGTTTTTCGATCTACCTGACGCTGGCCATCGTGTTTATCGCCAACGCCACCGGCACCCCGCTGGCGATGACCGATCTGCTGACGATTCTACTGGTGTCGCTGATCACCTCGAAAGGCGCGCACGGCATTCCCGGTTCGGCGTTGGTGATTCTCGCCGCGACGCTGACGGCGATTCCGGCAATCCCGGTGGTCGGTCTGGTGTTGGTATTGGCAGTGGACTGGTTCATGGGCATCGGCCGCGCGCTGACCAATCTGATCGGCAACTGCGTCGCTACGGTGGCCATCGCCCGTTGGGAAAAAGACATTGATGTGCAACGGGCGAACAAGGTGCTCGACGGACAGCACGGCTATACCTTTCAACCGAGAAAACCGGCCGGGCAAGCGGCCGCCAAAGAATTTTGAATGAATACCGTGCCTGTATAAAAGCAGGCACGGCTCATGGAGCAAACACGTGATCAGCACTTCAACAGTCGTCAACTCAGTCGTAGAAAAACTCCGCGCCGCATTGGCCCGTGGTCAATGGCGCTCCGGCGAAATGCTGCCGGGCCAGCGCGAACTGGCCGAACAACTGGGCATCAGCCGCCCGAGCCTGCGCGAAGCGGTGATCGTGCTGGAGACCCTTGGCCTGGTCCGCTCAATGCCGGGCAAAGGCGTGGTCGTACTCGACGCGCAACTCAATGACAGCCAAAGCCACAACAGCGCAGTGGCCGGGGCCAGCCTCGAAGACGTGCTGCAACTGCGCTATACGCTGGAGCCGTTTATCGTCGGGCTGGTCGCGCAGTCGATCAGCAGCAAGGAAGTCGGGCAATTGCGCCTGACCCTGATGGACATGCGCGAAGCCCTTGAAGCCGGCGACAGCGAGGCGGGAGTCAGCGCTTACATCGCCTTTCACGAAGAACTGTTCACCCTGACCTCGAACCCGATTTTCCAGAGCGTGGTGCAGCAGACCAGCAACGCCCTCAAGCAAAGCGCCGAGGTGTTGCGTAATTCACCTGAGCATCTGGCCGAGCGGCTGGAAGAAAACGAAGCCGTGGTACGCGCAATCCGCAGTAAGAACAGCGCGCAGGCCAGCGCCGAAATGCGCCGGCACATCTTGCGTGAAGGCCAGCGGATGGGCATCGAACTGAACATCCCGGACGACAACCTCGGTAGCTGAACCCGCCATGCACTGGAGACAGGCCATGAACAGTCTTGCCACACCGTTGCACGATCGCCGGAACTCGGCTGCCCTGCCCTTCTCTCGTTTTGATGCACCGGCGGATGATCTGTATCCACGGCTGTTTGATGCGATTCTCGAACAGCGGATTGATCCGGCGAGCCGCTTTACTGAAGACAGCCTGAAGCAGATGTTCGGGGTCAGCCGTGCGGATGTGCGCCGAGTGCTGACGCAGTTGGCGCATCAGCAGATCATCGTTTTGCGGGTCAATCATCGACCGAAAGTGGCCACGTTGGATCTGGAACACACGCGTCAGGCACTGCACGCACGCCGCCTGACCGAAAGCACGCTGGTGCGGCTGGCCTGCCAGCATGCGCGGCCCGAGGGTTTGCAACGCCTGCGAGCGCTGATCGAGCGCGAGCGCGCGGCGGTGGAACAGGATCGCCGGGGCGCGGCGATTCGCTTGTCCGGGGAGTTTCATCTGCGCTTGGCGCAAATGGCGGGGAATGCACCGTTAGCGCATTTTCTCTCGACGTTGGTGCCGCTGACCTCACTGGCGATTGCGCGCTCAGCTGAAAGTACGCACGGCTGTTGCGCGTGGCAGGAACATTTGGCGATTGTCGAGGCGGTGGAGCGTAGGGATGCGGCGAGAGCTGGGATGCTGATGAATCAACATCTGGATCATCTTGAGCAGACTCTCCTGAGTTCATCCCTTGAGCATTGTGCCGTCGGTTAGATCGCCATCGCGGGCAAGCCCGCTCCCACAGTGATTGAGGGTGGACACAGATTAGGTGTTCAACCCAAAACCCTGTGGGAGCGGGCTTGCCCGCGATGGCGTCATCACTGACGCCGAAGAAACATCAGGCCGCAGCCACCTTGGCAAACCCCGCCCGAATTTTCTCTTCCGGCAAATCATCGGCAACAAACACAATCACACTTTCCCGCGCCTCACCCTCGGCCCATTCAGTGTCCCAGTCGAAACCATAGAGTTTCAACACCCCCTGAAACACCAACCGCCGATCCTCACCCGCAATGTTCAGCACGCCTTTGTAGCGCAGCAGTTGTTTGCCGTGCTCTTCCAGCAGCTCGTTCATGAACTCGCTGAGCTGATCGATATCCAGCGGCTGATCGGTGCGCAGCACCAGGCTGGAAATGCGGTCGATGGAAGGCGCTTTGCTCACCGGACGCAGACTCAGGCCGCCGCCGAGATCGGCATTCAGGTTGAAGCCGCGCACATCCAGCAGCTCGGCCAGATCAATGCTGCCGTGTTCGACCACGCGGATCGGCGCGCGGCGGTTGATGCGAGTCAGGCGTTCGCTGAGCGCGGTAAACGTAGCCTCATCCACCAGATCGGTTTTGCTCACCAGCAGGCGGTCGGCGAAACCGATCTGTGCCTGGGCGATGGTCTGGGTCAGGTGTACATCGGCGTGGGCCGCATCGACCAGCGTGATGATGCCGTCGAGCAGGTAACGCTCGCGCAGCTCTTCATCGATGAAAAAGGTTTGCGCGACTGGCGCCGGATCGGCCAGCCCGGTGCACTCGATCACCAGGCGGTCGAAGGCGATTTCGCCGCTGTCCAGACGTTCGAGCAGCAGATAGAGCGCTTTGGTCAGATCGGTGTGAATGGTGCAGCACACGCAGCCATTGGCCAGGGTCATGACTTGCACCGGCTCATCACCGAGTAACTGGGTGTCGATGCCGGCGTCACTGAATTCGTTTTCGATCACGGCGATTTTCAGGCCGTGCTCGGCTTTGAGCAGGTGGCGTAACAATGTGGTCTTGCCGGCGCCGAGGAAACCGCTGAGCACCGTGACCGGGATGGGAGAGGACAAAACACGATCTCCTTTTAAAAACACAAAACAAATGTGGGAGCTAGCAGGCTAGCTCCCACAGGGGGATTGCATCGACTTCAGGCTGTCAGATCAACAGCACTTCGGCCCACCCTTGCCACCGTAGCGAGCTTCCTGACGTTCCCTGAAGAACATCTCGTAGCTCATCACCGGTTTGTCCGGGTGTTTGTTCTGCATATGCTCGACGTAGGTGTCGTAGTCGGGCATGCCGACCATCAGGCGCGCGGCCTGACCGAGGTATTTACCGAGGCGACTCAGGTCATTGAACATGCTGCAATCCTCTGGTTACGCATCCGGCAGCGCCTGGAATGGCGATTCTTTATCCGTACGCTCTTTTTTGCCCCAGGCGGCGATGCCGACTTTGAGCGCATAGAACAGGATGCTGAATACCACGAACAGGAACAGCGCGGTCAGCGTTGCGTTGGTGTAAGCGTTGAAGATCACGTGCTGCATCTGTTCTACGCTTTTTGCCGGAGCCAGCACCTGACCATTGGCCAGCGCATCGCTGTATTTCTTGGCCAGCGACAGGAAGCCGATCGCCGGGTTGGCGTCGAACAGCTTGATGAAGCCCGCAGTCGTGGTGCAGATCAGCAGCCAGGTGGCTGGCAGCAAGGTGACCCAAATGTAGCGCTGGCGCTTCATTTTGATCAGGACCACGGTGGCGAGCATCAGCGCGATACCGGCCAGCATCTGGTTGGAGATACCGAACAGCGGCCACAAGGTATTGATACCGCCCAGTGGATCGATCACGCCCTGATACAGCAACCAGCCCCACATCGCCACACAACCGGCGGTGGCGATCAGGTTGGCGGTCCAGGATTCAGTACGTTTGAGGGCCGGAACGAAGGAGCCGAGCAGATCCTGCAGCATGAAACGTCCGGCACGGGTACCGGCGTCTACTGCGGTGAGGATGAACAGCGCTTCGAACAGGATCGCGAAGTGGTACCAGAACGCCATGGTGTTTTCACCCGGCAGGACACTGTGCAGGATCTGCGCGATACCGACCGCCAGCGTCGGCGCACCACCGGCACGCGCCAGAATGGTGGTTTCGCCGATGTCGTGCGCCACGGCTTGCAACGCCTCAGGCGTGATCGCGAAGCCCCAACTGCTGACCACTTGTGCAACCGACACCACATCACTGCCGACGACTGCCGCCGGGCTGTTCATGGCGAAGTACACGCCTGGCTCGATCACCGAGGCGGCGACCATGGCCATGATCGCTACGAACGACTCCATCAACATGCCGCCGTAACCGATGTAACGGGCGTTGGTTTCGTTATCCAGCAGCTTCGGCGTGGTGCCGGAGGAGATCAGTGCATGGAAACCCGAGACCGCACCGCAAGCGATGGTGATGAACAGGAACGGGAACAGACCGCCCTTCCACACCGGCCCGGTGCCGTCGACGAACTGGGTCAGCGCGGGCATTTTCAGCTCGGGCATGGTTACCAGGATGCCGATCGCCAGAGCGATGATGGTACCGATCTTGAGGAACGTGGAGAGGTAGTCGCGCGGCGCCAGAATCAGCCACACCGGCAACGAAGCGGCAACAAAACCGTAGCCAACCAGCATCCAGGTAATCTGCACACCGGTGAAGGTGAACGCCTTGGCCCACACCGGATCGGCAGCAATCTGCCCGCCAAGCCAGATCGAACCCAGCAGCAGCAACACGCCGACCACCGAGATCTCGCCAATGCGGCCCGGACGGATGTAGCGCATGTAAATGCCCATGAACATCGCGATCGGGATGGTCGCCATCACCGTAAAGATGCCCCACGGACTTTCGGCCAGAGCTTTGACCACGATCAGCGCCAGCACCGCAAGGATGATGATCATGATCAGGAAGCAGCCAAACAGCGCGATGGTGCCGGGCACACGGCCCATTTCTTCACGCACCATGTCGCCCAAGGAGCGGCCATTGCGCCGGGTCGACATGAACAGCACCATGAAGTCCTGCACCGCACCCGCCAGCACCACGCCGGCAATCAGCCACAGCGTACCGGGCAGATAGCCCATTTGCGCAGCCAGTACCGGGCCGACCAAAGGCCCTGCGCCGGCAATTGCCGCGAAGTGGTGACCGAACAGAATGTGTTTGTTGGTCGGAACGTAGTCCAGACCGTCGTTGTTGAGCACGGCGGGGGTGGCCCGACGCGGATCGAGTTGCATCACATGGTTAGCGATGAACAGACTGTAATAGCGGTACGCAACCAGATAAATGGCCACCGCGGCGACCACAATCCACAAGGCGTTGATCGCCTCGCCTCGGCGCAATGCCACTACGCCCAGGGCGCACGCTCCTACGATTGCCAGCAGCAGCCAGGGTAAGTGGCGTAGCAGGCTATTATTATTTTTCATTTTTTTATTCCAGCCAGGGTGGACAAGAAAGACAGCCATCCCGAGTTTAGCGCTACTGGCGCCAAAGGCCATACCCCGACATTGGTCTAGACGGTTCAAAGGTTGGTCTATAGTCAGCAGACCTTCGTGAGGATAGCGCCATGAGCGAGCACCCAGCAGAGCGTCGCCGCTTCAAACGTATCGCGTTCGATGCCCGGACCGAATTGAGTCAGGGTGAATTCATCTGGCCGGTCAAGCTGATCGACCTGTCGCTCAAGGGGCTGTTGATCGAGAAGCCCGAGCCATGGCTGGGCAATCCGGATTGGCATTTTCTGGTCGACATCCATCTCAACGACGAGGTCGGAATCAAGATGGACGTGCTGCTGACCCACGATGACCATGGTCAGCTCGGCTTCGTCTGCAAGCACATCAGCCTCGAATCGATTGAACGCCTGCGGCGCGTGATCGAGTTCAATCTGGGCGATCCGCAGGAGCTCGAGCGGGAATTGGGCGCATTGATCCAGCTGTAGCGCGGCGTTACTCGAACAACGAGTCCAGCGCCTGCTCCAGACGGGTCACGGCGATGATCGTCAGACCCGGCGGCGCTTCTTTCGGTGCGTTGCCCTTGGGCACGATGGCGCGTTTGAAGCCGTGTTTCGCGGCTTCTTTCAAACGCTCCTGACCGCTCGGCACCGGACGCACTTCGCCGGACAGGCCGACCTCGCCGAAGACCAGCAGATCGTGCGGCAACGGCCGGTTACGCAGGCTCGACATCACCGCTGCCATCAATGCCAGGTCGGAGGCGGTTTCCAGCACCTTGACCCCGCCGACCACGTTGAGAAACACGTCCTGATCGTGAGTCGGAATCCCGCCGTGGCGATGCAGCACCGCCAGCAACATCGCCAGACGATTTTGATCCAGGCCCAAGGTGACTCGGCGCGGATTGGCCAGATGACTGTCATCGACCAACGCCTGCACTTCGACCAGCATCGGCCGCGTGCCTTCCCACGTCGCCATCACCACGCTGCCCGGGACTTCTTCCTGAGCGCGTGTGAGAAAAATCGCCGAAGGGTTGGAGACTTCTTTCAGGCCCTTGTCGGTCATGCCGAACACGCCCAATTCATTGACCGCGCCGAAACGGTTCTTCACCGCGCGCAGCAAACGCAGGCGACCATCCGACTCGCCTTCGAAATACAGCACGGTGTCGACCATGTGTTCCAGCACGCGCGGCCCGGCCAAGGCGCCTTCCTTGGTGACGTGACCAACCAGGAAAATCGCTGTGCCGCTCTGCTTCGCGTAACGCACCAGCAACGCTGCGCTTTCGCGCACTTGCGACACGCCACCCGGTGCCGATTGCAGCTGCTCGGTGAAGATCGTCTGGATCGAGTCGATCACCATCACCTTGGGCTTTTCCAGGCGGGCGGTGGCGATGATGGTTTCGATGCAGGTTTCAGTCATGACGCGCAGTTTGTCCTGCGGCAACCCGAGACGACGGGCACGCATGGCGACTTGCTGCTGGGATTCTTCGCCGGTGACGTACAGCGCCGGCATGGTTTTGGCGAGATTGCACAGGGTCTGCAAGAGGATCGTCGATTTGCCGATGCCGGGGTCGCCGCCGATCAGCACCACCGAGCCGTCCACCAGTCCGCCGCCGAGTACCCGATCCAGCTCACTGGAGGCTGTGGAAAAACGCGGGATTTCTTCGACGCTGACTTCAGCCAGCGTCTTGATCTGCGCCTGCTGCCCGGTCCAACCGGTGCGCCCGCTCGGCGCTGCTGCGCCGCCACTCTCGACCATGGTTTCGGTCAGGGTATTCCAGGCGCCGCATTCGCCGCACTGGCCGGCCCACTTGGGAAAGGTTGCGCCGCACTCGGTGCAGCCGTACATGCGCTTGGCCTTGGCCATGAGAACCCCCGACAAAAACGCCGATGATAACGCAGCTGTCGTGGATCAGTGCGGCACAACTATGGACTTATGGATGAATCGGGGTCTGACTCAGACCCCGATTTTTCAGTCGACCAGTTTGGCTGCCAGCGCCTCGACGCGACTGAGATCACCTTTGGCGACCTTGGTCACACCGCTGCCGTATTCCGGATCGGCCTTATAAAGGAAGGACAGAATGATGTGCTTGCTCTCGTCATCGGCACCCGCCAGCGAGCCACCGAAGCTGTCGATCAGATCCTGACGTTCGCTTTTGCTTAGCGAGCGATACAGATCCCCGGCCTGTTTGAAGTTCTGCTCGCGCTGGATCTTCGCCTGCTGGGTGCTGCCTTGCAGCGCCGACTGACTGTAGCGGGCACTTTGCGTTTCTTCGCGCGGTTGCAGGCGACTTGGCTGGTAGTTCACGCCAGAGGTGCTGGCGCCAGCGTTCATCGCGCCATCCTGATTGCCATTGTTGACGGCGACTTTAGGCGCGTTGACTGGCAGTTGCAGCGCATTGGCACCCAGGCGATACATCTGCGTATCGGCGTACGAGAAGATCCGACCTTGCAATAACCGGTCTTCCGAAGGCTCGATACCTGGCACGACATTAGACGGCGCCATGGCAACTTGCTCGGTTTCCTGGAACACATTGGCTGGATTACGATTCAACACCATTTGTCCAACTTTACGTTCCGGGATACCCGGCCATATCTTGGTGGCGTCCAATGGATCGAAATCAAACTTGGACAAGTCTTGCGGTTTCATCGCCTGGATGTACAAGTCCCACTTAGGGAAATTGCCTTGGTTAATGTTCGTCACCAAGTCATTGGTCATATGGCTGTAATCTTTTCCTTGAACCTCTGAAACTTGTTTCGGAGTCAGGTTTTTAATTCCCTGCTGACTCTTCCAGTGAAACTTGACATAAGTGACTTCGCCTTTGGCGTTTATCAACTTATAGGCATGCACACTGTTGCCATCCATTTCCCGGTAACTGGCTGGCGTTCCCGAGTTGGAGTACAGCTCGGTCAAAGTGCGAGTGGCTTCCGGCACGTGGGAGAAGAAGTCAAAACGGCGCGAATCATCGTCGAGGTTAGTTCGCGGATCGGGTTTGAAGGCATGCACCATGTCCGGAAACTTGATCGCATCACGGATGAAGAACGTCGGGAAGTTGTTGCCAACCAGGTCCCAGTTGCCATCCGCGGTGTAGAACTTGGTGGCGAAGCCGCGCGGATCACGCAGGGCTTCCGGGGAGTGGTTGCCGTGTACAACGGCGGAAAAGCGCACGAACACTGGAGTGACCTGACCGACAGCGAATACCTTGGCTTTGCTCAGGTCGCTCAGGTCATTGGTTGCGGTGAAGCTGCCGTGGGCGCCAGTCCCGCGCGCGTGAACCACACGCTCGGGGATGCGTTCGCGGTCGAAGCGCTGCATTTTCTGGATCAGTTGCACATCTTGCAGCAGCACCGGGCCATTAGGGCCGGCGGTTTGCGAGTTCTGGTTATCACCGACGGCCGCACCATTATCGCGGGTCAGAGGTTCAGCGTTCACGGAGAAGGTCAGCAAGCTGGCGGCGAGCACGCCGAGCGTACGGCCGTAGGAGCAAGCTCCCAGCCCAAGAGTCGAGTTCATATCAGATTCCTCTGTTTTATTGAGCGCATCCAGGTGCGCCCAACAGAGGCTAGAGCTCACGCTCGCAGAACATAAATAGAAAGATCGAAACCCGACGATTGATAAAAATAGCTTCCAGATCAGCGCTTTACGGAGTATTTCGCGCGCGATTGCTGGCACTTTGCAAACTAATCGCGGATTGATGTGTCGATAAAAAGTGCTTTGTAAGAAGGTGTTGCGCGCAGGACGCGTTTTGCTGATTTACACTGCGCACACCAAACTCATCTGTAACAAGGAAATAACTATGGGCGTGCTTAGCGAGTTCAAGGCCTTCGCGGTCAAAGGCAATGTGGTCGACATGGCCGTCGGTATCATCATCGGTGCGGCGTTCGGCAAGATCGTTTCGTCGTTTGTCGGTGATGTGATCATGCCGCCAATCGGGCTGCTGATCGGCGGCGTCGACTTCAGCGATCTGGTCATCACACTCAAGGCGGCCCAGGGTGATATCCCTGCCGTGGTGATGGCATACGGCAAATTCCTGCAGACCGTGCTCGACTTCGTGATCGTCGCCTTCGCGATTTTCATGGGCGTGAAAGCCATCAATCGCCTCAAGCGCGAAGAAGCTGTGGCCCCGACTCTGCCACCGGTGCCGACCAAAGAAGAAGAACTGCTGGGTGAGATCCGTGATCTGCTCAAAGCGCAGAACACTCGACCTGGTGATCTGCAGTAATTGAAAACGGCGCCTGCGGGGCGCCGTTTTTTTTACCAGTAATTTTCTACCGCTACCTGTCCGGGTCGCCGGCTCAGGCTCAGATTCATGCCGCGCTGCTTGAGCAGCGCCCGGGTGTCATCGATCATCTGTGGATTGCCACAGAGCATCACCCGCGAATGCGCGGCGGTCAACTGCAACCCGGCAGTACGCTCCAGTTCGCCGTTCTCGAGCAGCGTAGTGATCCGCCCGTTCAGTGCACCGGGATGAAGCTCACGGGTAACCGTCGGGATGAATTGCAGTTTATGCGCATGTTCGGCCAGATAATCGCGCTGCGTCAGCTCGGCAATCAGTTGCAGATAGGCCAGTTCCCGCGCTTCGCGCACGCTGTACACCAAGACGATCCGCTCGAATTTTTCCCAGACTTCAAAATCCTGGAGAATCGACAGGAAGGGCGCGACCCCTGTGCCAGTGGACAACAACCACAGGTCGCGACCGTCGACGAAGCGATCCAGCGTCAGATAGCCGAAGGCCTGGCGCTCGACCAGCAAGGTATCGTCCACTTTCAACCGGCTCAGCTCGCTGGTGAACTCCCCGCCCGGAACCACGATGGAAAAAAACTCGAGAAACTCGTCGAAGGGTGAAGACACCATCGAATAGGCGCGCCACACGGTGCTGCCATCCTCTCGAGTTACGCCGAGGCGCGCGAACTGCCCTGCACGAAAGCGGAATCCCGGGTCGCGCGTGGTGCGCAAGGTGAACAGGCTCTCGGTTAGCGGTTGCACATCAAGCAGCGTCTGTTGAGTGAATTTCTCTGCACTGGCGGTCATTACGTCACTCCATCAACAATAAATGCAGTCTCGCGCACTGCCGGCCATTAAACCACCGACAAACAGTAGTGGCCTTTCACTAGCATCAAAAAATCTTTAACCATCCCGTACATAAGTTGTATTGAATGATTAGCTAAATATAACGACCGTCTGCACTAAGTTCCGATATTCCAGATTTCGATACTGTTCAAGAACAAAAAAGTTCAAACATTTTGTAGGAAGCATCCTACACTCGTCTTCGTGCCGGGCAATTGGATCCAAGCACGGCAACCCCGCGAGACAATCAGGAGATCTAATGAAATGGAACAATGGAAGGAGTTGCAGCTAAAGCAGCTGACCCGCGCGAAGGGAATCGATTCGCTCTATCCGATTCTGGCGACATTCGCGAAAAACATCGGCTTCAATTACTGCGGAGTTTCAGTCACTTCCCAACATCAGGATTCGTCGTTCAAGGCTTTTCATATCAATAACTTCCCTCTCGGATGGAACCGGCTGATTGACGACAGTTATTGCGAAAACAACCCGATAAGGGCGCATTGCAATCAATCCATGCTGCCCATCGTGTGGAGCCAGGAAGCTTTTTCGAAAACACCCCGCTTATGGGACGCGCTGCTGGACCAAGGCCTGCAATTTGGCTGGTCGCAGTCATTCCACCACGAGGAAAGCGGCCTGTGCTGCATGCTCAGCGTGGTGCGGCCCCACTGCGAGGTGAGCCAGATTGAACTGTACGAACACTTCGGATGCCTGTTCTACATTTCCAACCATCTGAGTGAGCTGTTTGCCCGTACCCTCCCTCCCCGGCCAGCGAAGATTCCCCAAGTGCGGTTGTCGAGGTGTGAAATCGAGATTCTGAAATTATGCGCGATCGGCAAAACCGCCTACGAAATCGGGATAATCACTGCCAAAGCCGAACGCACCGTGCAATATCACGTGGCGAACGTGATCCGCAAGCTGAACGTTTGCAACAAGATGTCCGCTGTGATGGCTGCCTCGAAAATGGGGGTTATCTAGTAGAGCCCGTGGCGAATCAGCGCAAAACGGCCGGGTAATGCGGGCCAAAAAAACGTAACATCTGCAACCTTCCTGAGTGATGGCGTGATCTTTTACGTCGCAGTCCACTCGGATGGTTCTGCCGCCCCAGAGGCTGCTGGACACCCGTTGATTATCCAGAGTCCCGCCCCATGCCTTTGCTAGATACACCCTTCGCCCAACTCGACCTGATCCGCCAGCCCGACCAGCAGAATGAACCGCTGCAAGCTTTCGATGCGGCCGATGAATACCTGCTCAACCATCTGGCCGAGCAACAGCCGGCGGCAGATACGCGGGTGCTGGTGCTCAATGATAGTTTCGGCGCTCTGGCCATCAGCCTGGCAGGCAAGGTTCAGGTGAGCAGCAGCGGCGACTCGTTTCTGGCCTTTCAGGGGCTGGAAAAGAACCTGCTGCGCAATGGCCATGCATTCGATGCCATACAAGGCATCGCAGCAAGCGAACCATTGAATGGCCCGTTCGACCGGGTGCTGATCCGCGTGCCGAAAACCCTGGCGCTGCTGGAAGAACAGCTGATTCGCCTGCAAGGGCAACTGGCACCCGGCGCGCAAGTGGTCGCGGCGGCGATGGTCAAGCATTTGCCGCGCGCCGCCGGTGATCTGCTGGAACGTTACATCGGCCCGGTACAAGCATCGCTGGCGGTGAAGAAGGCGCGATTGCTGATCGCCACACCTGAAGCCAAAGCGCCAGCCGTCTCGCCGTATCCGACCCGCTACAACCTCGACGAACCCGCGATCGAACTGCTCAATCACGCCAACGTGTTCTGTCGCGAAGGCCTGGATATCGGCACTCGCGCGTTTCTTCCGCATTTGCCGAAAAACCTTGGCGTCGCCCGAGTTGCCGATCTCGGTTGCGGCAATGGTGTGCTGGCCATCGCCAGTGCTCTGCAAAACCCGGACGCGCATTACACGCTGGTGGATGAGTCGTTCATGGCCGTGCAGTCCGCCGCCGAAAACTGGCGCGCAGCACTGGGTGAGCGTGAAGTGATCGTGCGTGCCGGGGACGGATTGGCCGGGCAAGAGCCGCAGTCGCTGGACGTGGTGCTGTGCAATCCGCCGTTCCATCAGCAACAGGTGGTCGGCGACTTTCTCGCCTGGCGGATGTTCCAGCAGGCCCGCGAGGCGCTGGTGGTCGGCGGTGCGCTGTACATTGTCGGCAACCGTCACCTGGGTTATCACACCAAACTGGCGCGGCTGTTCCGCGGTGTCGAGCAAGTGGCGACCACACCGAAATTCGTGATTCTCAAAGCGCGCAAATAGTCAGTGCAAAAAAAACCTCCAGACGGAGGTTTTTTTGCTTCAGTGCGTACTCAAGCCCGCGGCATTCATGAACATGCGCATCAGGCTCGCAACGATGAAAAGTGCGCCGACGCTGCCGACCCAGATCATCGCCAACCAGCCAAGCCGCTGCCACAGCGGCTTTTTTTCGGCTTCTTCAATGTCGTGCAGGGAATGTTTGCCGTTCATTTGCTTTGATCCTCAGTAGATCGATGGCGCCGCAACCGACGCCATCGCGGGCGAACCCGCTCCCACAATTCAACTCTAGTGATAACCGTCTTCGTGGGTGACCTTGCCGCGGAACACGTAGTAGCTCCAGAAGGTATAACCCAGGATGAACGGGATGATGAACAGCGTGCCGACCAGCATGAAGCCCTGGCTTTGCGGCGGTGCCGCGGCGTCCCAGATCGAGATCGACGGCGGCACGATATTCGGCCACAGGCTGATACCCAGTCCGCTGTAGCCAAGGAAGATCAGCACCAGCGTCAGCAGGAACGGCGTGTAGTTGGCATTACGCGCAACGGCACGGATCAAGCCATACATTGTCACCAGCACCAGGATCGGCACTGGCAGGAACCAGAACAGATTCGGCAGCGTGAACCAGCGCGCAGCGATGTCCGTGTGCGCCAGCGGCGTCCAGATACTCACTACACCGATCACCGCCAGCAGCACGAAGGCCAGTGGGCGCGCGAGGTTGTGCATCTGTTCCTGCAGCTTGCCCTCGGTTTTCATGATCAGCCAGGTGCAGCCGAGCAAGGCATACGCCACCACCAGTGCCGCGCCACAGAACAGGGTGAACGGCGTCAGCCAGTCCAGCGAGCCACCGGCGTATTGCCGATTGACCACTGGAAAGCCGTCGATGAACGCTCCGAGCGCCACCCCCTGAAAGAACGTTGCCGCCACCGAACCGCCGATGAACGCCTTGTCCCACAGATGACGCTTGTCGTCCTTGGCCTTGAAGCGGAACTCGAACGCCACTCCGCGAAAAATCAGCCCGATCAGCATGAAGATCAGCGGTAGGTACAACGCCGAGAGCACCACCGAATACGCTAGCGGGAATGCGCCAAACAACGCCGCGCCACCCAGTACCAGCCAGGTTTCGTTGCCGTCCCAGACCGGGGCGACGGTGTTCATCATTACGTCACGGTCGACTTTGCCCGGGATGAACGGGAAGAGAATCCCGATACCGAGGTCGAAGCCGTCCATGACCACGTACATCATGATGCCGAAGATGATGATCACGGCCCAGATCAGCGGAAGATCGATACCCATGATTCAAATCTCCTTGGTCAGGCTGCGGGTGTTGTCAGCCTCGGTGTCATCGTCGTCAGCAGCGGACAACGGACGCGCCGGGGTGCGTTGCTGGCCTGGACCACCGTCAGTGGTCTCCTTGCCTTCGTCGATCTTCGGCCCTTTGCGCACCAGACGCATCATGTAACCGAGACCGGCACCGAACAGCGCGAAGTACACCACCACAAACATGATCAGCGTGATGCTCATCTGCAAGAAGCTGTGATTGGAAGACGCATCCGCCGTGCGCATCAGCCCGTAGACCACCCACGGCTGACGACCGATTTCGGTAGTGAACCAGCCGGCGAGGATCGCGATCAGACCGGACGGCCCCATCCACAACGTCAGATACAGGAACGGTCGCGAGGTATACAGCTTGTCGCGTTTGCGCAGCCAGAGACTCCACAAACCGGTGAAGATCATCAGGAAGCCCAGGCCGACCATGATCCGGAACGACCAGAACACGATGGTCGAATTCGGCCGGTCTTCCGGCGGAAACTCCTTGAGCGCCGGGACTTGTTTGTCCAGCGAGTGCGTCAGGATCAGACTGCCGAGGTACGGAATTTCCACGGCAAACTTGGTGCGCTCTTCCTTCATGTCCGGCCAGCCGAACAGGATCAGCGGCGTCGGCTCGTCACCATGGTTTTCCCAGTGCCCTTCGATCGCGGCGATTTTCGCCGGCTGATGCTTGAGCGTGTTGAGTCCGTGGAAGTCACCGATCACTGCCTGGATCGGCGCGACGATCAGCGCCATCCACATCGCCATCGACAGCATCGTGCGAATCGCCGGATTGTCCTTGCCGCGCAGCAAGTGCCAGGCCGCCGACGAACCGACGAAGAACGCCGTCGCGACGAACGCTGCGGTGGCCATGTGGGCCAGACGGTACGGGAATGACGGGTTGAAGATGATCGCGAACCAGTCGGTCGGAATCACCTGACCGTTGACGATTTCGAAGCCCTGCGGCGTCTGCATCCAGCTGTTGGAGGCGAGAATCCAGAACGTCGAGATCAGCGTGCCGACGGCCACCATGACCGTGGCGAAGAAGTGCAGCTTGCGTCCGACCTTGTTCCAGCCAAACAGCATCACGCCGAGGAATCCGGCCTCAAGGAAGAATGCCGTGAGCACTTCATAGGTCAGCAGCGGCCCGGTCACGGAACCGGCAAAGTCCGAGAAGCGGCTCCAGTTGGTGCCGAACTGATAGGCCATGACCAGACCGGAGACCACGCCCATGCCGAAGTTGACGGCAAAGATCTTCGACCAGAAATGGTAGAGGTCGCGGTAGGTGTCGTTGTGCGTCTTCAGCCACAACCCCTCGAGCACTGCCAGGTAACTCGCCAGGCCGATGGTGATGGCCGGGAACAGGATGTGGAACGAGATGGTGAATGCGAACTGAATTCGGGCGAGATCTAGTGCCTCTAAACCGAACATAAGTCTTCCTCTGTCAGGTAATACCGGCTGCAAGGCTTGTGGCCTGCACCCACTGCCCCCACGGATATGGAGTGCGGCGAATTTGTATTCGTTCTTTTTTTTACAGGCATCGCAACGCAGGGAGTCTGGCCATTTGGCCGCCGGATCAATTCCGTTAAGGGCCTTGATCTGGATCAATCAACGTTGAAAGAGTAGTCCCATTTTTGCCGACGGTTGCTGTGGTCGTTTGCCGCGTGACAGGTTGCCTCAGCGCTGCGGCAATGCTCTGCAATACATTGTCGTGAGGGATTGCCGTGGGAGCGCCGGAATATCGGTGTCTAGCTAACTAAATTTTTCCGCCTAGCAACTTCTCGTTACATTCTGGTGATAATCTCGGGAATCTCCTCGCTCAAGAACCGCCCTCAGATGCCCAGCCAAGAGCCTTTGCTGCTACGTCACCATCGTCCGTTCCTGGCGTTCTGGATGGCCCGCGTTTTTACTGCCAGCGGTTTTCAAATGCTGACGGTGGCGATCGGTTGGAATCTCTACCAACTGACCGGCAACGTGCTCGATCTGGGACTGGTGGGACTGGTGGAGTTTGCCCCGCGCGTGCTGTTCATGCTGCACACCGGGCATGTGGCCGACCGCTATGACCGACGCAGGGTCGCGGCGATTTGCCAGTCGTTGCAGGCATTGATCGCCCTGGCGTTGGCAATTGGCAGTGCTACTGATCATGTCACGCGGGAAATGATCTTCATCCTCGCGTTTCTGCTTGGCGCCGCGCGTTCGTTTGAAATGCCGACCACCCAAGCCCTGTTGCCGAGCATCGTGCCCACGGCGCTGTTTCCACGAGCGGTCGCGGCGGCGCAGTCCGCGCAGCAATCAGCAACCATCGTCGCGCCGGCCCTCGGCGGTTTGCTCTATGCGTTCGGCAGCGTCTGGGTCTACGGGCCGACCGTCATTCTGTATGTAATCGCCTGCACCCTGATGCTCAACCTGCCCGCGCGGCAGACGCCGCTGAATAAAGGCAAAGCCACGCTGGATTCCTTGCTGGCCGGGATTCGCTTCATCCGCAGCCGACCGGACATCCTCGGGGCAATTTCGCTGGATCTGTTCGCAGTGCTGCTCGGCGGCGCCACGGCGCTGTTGCCGGTGTTCGCCAAAGACATTCTGTTGACCGGGCCGTGGGGCCTGGGCCTGCTGCGCTCGGCACCAGCGGTCGGCGCGTTGCTGATGTCACTGTATCTGGCGCGATTTGCGGTGGAACGCAACGTTGGCCGGGTGATGTTTACCGCAGTCGGCATATTCGGCGTCGCGACCATTGCCTTCGGTCTGTCGACTTCGTTCTGGTTCTCGCTGGCGGTGCTGGTGGTGCTCGGCGCGGCGGACATGATCAGCATGGTCATCCGCGCCTCCTTCGTTCAACTGGAAACCCCGGACGAAATGCGTGGCCGCGTCAGCGCGGTCAACGGCCTGTTCATCGGCGCCTCGAACCAGTTGGGCGAATTCGAATCCGGCGTCACCGCTCACTGGTTCGGCACTGTGCCGGCGGTGGTCATGGGCGGGATCGGCACGCTGCTGGTGACGGGGACATGGATCAAACTGTTCCCGACCCTGGCCAACCGCGACCGGATGCATGTGCTGGTGGAAGAGGTGAAGGTCTGAACGCTTCAGGCCAACAAATCCACCGCCACTTTCGCTCTGACGGCTTTACCCGCCAGTTGCTCGACCAGCGTCAGCGCAAATGCCAGCGCGGCGCCCGAGCCTTGGGCGGTGATGCAATTGCCGTCGACCACCACTGACTGATCAACAAACGTACAACCGGACAGTTGATGGCTCGCGCTCGGCAAGCAGGTCATGCGCCGTTGGCGCAGTACGCCGAAGGATTGCAGTGCTACCGCCGGGGCTTCGGCGATGGCGGCAAACAGTCGGCCGGCGCTGGCTTGATCCTTGAGCAATTGTTGCAGAGGCTGATGCGCCGCCAAGTGTTGCGCACCGACGGCACCGCCGGGCAGGACGATCAGGTCGAACGTCTGCGCCAGCACATCGACCAGCATGCCATCGGCGGTGATTCGGGTACCACGGGCGCAAGTCAGCATGCGTCGGCCTTCGATGCTCGCCGCCAGCACTTCGATGCCGGCGCGGCGCAACACATCGATCAGGGTCACGCTTTGCAGATCATCGATGCCCTCGGCGAGGGTGATCAGAGCTCTAAAGGTCATGGGCGCTATCCGCTGAGTGATCTTTAAAGCGTAGTCAGCTTTGCCGCGCACCGTTCGGTGCGAGGCGTTACTTGATGTAAAGCTGGGTAGACAAAGTGTTGCGCGGGGCGTTGATCGAGGTGTTGCTGAAGGTAAACGTGCCCTGCTGCTTCCCCGCCAGATCGAAGCTATATAGAGAGCCGACGGTTTTGCGGCCCGGCGAGCACTCGGTCAGATTACCGTTATCGAAGGCACAGACCGGGCTGCGGCTGCCGTTGACTTCAAAACCATCCAGTGTGGCTTGCGGTTGATTCTGTCCGTAGCCGATTTCCAGCACATACACCTTGATGCTCGACCCGCCGTGATTGCAACCGGTCTGCGCCTGACCGTCGCTAATGTCTTCCAGCCCGCAGGAGGCCGATTGCACCTTGATCACTTTGACCTCTGACAGCGGCGGTGCCGACGCCGCAAATGCTGCCGGCACCCCGCTCAGCAGCGATATCATCAGCCCGCAACCCTTCATCCAACCCTTGTTCATGCAATCGATCCCCCGAAAAATCAGCGCGCAGTATGGCGCAGTTGGCCGCGAGGCAAAACTTCGCCGACGATCGCCTCCAACATCCGCCCAATTGCTCACGCTGCTGGTATGATGCGCGGCTTTTTCCGGCCCAGCAAAAATCCCAGGCGCATCCGACGGTCTGTGCTTTGCTGTTGAGGTCGATACATTCACGGCGCCACGCGCGCCACGGGGAGCAGACATGCTGGAAAGGCTGTTTCAACTCAAGGCACACAACACCAATGTGCGCACCGAGATTCTGGCGGGCGTCACGACCTTCTTGGCCATGGCCTACATTCTGTTCGTCAACCCGAGCATTCTCGGCGAGACCGGCATGGACAAAGGTGCGGTGTTCGTCGCTACCTGTCTGGCAGCCGCCATTGGCTCGACGGTCATGGGCCTGATCGCCAACTACCCGATCGCCCTCGCGCCGGGCATGGGCCTGAATGCTTTCTTCACTTACACCGTGGTGCTGCACATGGGCCACACCTGGCAAGTGGCGCTGGGCGCGGTGTTCATTTCGGCGGTGTGCTTCTTCCTGCTGTCGATCTTTCGCATCCGTGAATGGATCATCAACAGCATTCCGCTGCCGCTGCGTTCGGCGATTGCCGCCGGTATCGGCCTGTTCCTGGCGCTGATCGCCCTGCACAACGCCGGGATCGTGGTCAGCAACCCGGCGACCATGGTCGGCCTCGGCGACCTGAAACAACCGGCACCGATCCTCGCCACCCTCGGTTTCGCCCTGATCGTTGCCCTTGAAGCCTTGAAAGTTCGCGGCGCGGTGCTGATCGGCATCCTCGCGGTGACCATCGTCTCGATCGCTTTCGGCTTCACTCCGTTCGCCGGCGTGACCTCGATGCCGCCATCGCTGGCCCCGACCTTCATGCAACTGGACATCAAAGGCGCACTGGACATCGGTCTGGTCAGCGTGATTTTCGCCTTCCTGTTCGTCGACCTGTTCGACAACTCCGGCACCTTGATCGGCGTCGCCAAACGCGCCGGCCTGATGGGCAAGGACGGCCACATGCCGAAAATGGGCCGTGCCCTGATCGCTGACAGTACTGCGGCAATGGCGGGTTCCCTGCTGGGCACCTCGACCACCACCAGCTACATCGAATCTGCAGCCGGCGTGAGTGCCGGCGGTCGCACCGGCCTGACCGCCGTCGTGGTCGCGATTCTGTTCCTGCTGGCGTTGTTTTTCTCGCCATTGGCCTCCAGCGTTCCGGCATTCGCTACCGCGCCAGCTCTGCTGTTCGTCGCCGTGCTGATGACTTCCGGCCTGGCAGAAATAGACTGGGACGACATTACCGTTGCCGCGCCCGTGGTGGTCACCGCGCTGGCGATGCCATTCACCTATTCCATCGCCAACGGCATCGCTTTCGGTTTCATCGCCTGGACCGGCATCAAGCTGCTGTCCGGCCGCGGCCGTGAGCTGAACCCGGCGCTGGTGATTCTGTCGATTCTGTTCGTGATCAAGTTGGGTTGGTTCAACGCATGACTTTTGATTCCCAGGCCTACGCCGCACAGCTCGAAGACAAGGTCACGCGCCTGCGTGACCTGCTGGCCCCGTTCGATGCGCCCGAGCCGACCGTATTTGACTCGCCGTTGCAGAACTTCCGCCTGCGCGCCGAATTCCGCCTGTGGCGCGAAGGTGGTGAGCGTCACTACGCGATGTTCGCGCAAGACGACAAACGCACGCCGATCCTGATCGAAGAATTCCCGATCGCCAGCCTGCGCATCAACCAGTTGATGCCGCAATTGAAAGCCGCGTGGCAGGCCAGCGCAGCGCTGAGCCATAAGCTGTTTCAGGTGGAGTTTCTGACCACGCTGGCTGGCGACGCGATGATCACGCTGTGCTATCACCGTCCGCTGGACGCGCACTGGCATACGGCAGCGAGCAAACTGGCGGCGGATCTCGGCGTGAGCATCATTGGTCGCTCGAAGGGCAAACGCGAAGTGCTCGGCCTGGATTACGTGGTCGAAAAACTTGAAGTCGGCGGGCGTACTTTCAGCTACCGCCAGCCGGAAGGCGCGTTCACCCAGCCCAACGGCACGGTGAACCAGAAGATGCTCAACTGGGCATACGAAGCGCTGGGCGATCGTACTGACGATTTGCTCGAGCTGTATTGCGGCAACGGCAATTTCACCCTGCCATTGGCCACCCGCGTGCGCAAAGTGCTGGCCACCGAAATCAGCAAGACTTCGGTTAACGCTGCACTGAGCAACCTCAGCGAAAACGCTGTGGATAACGTCACCCTGGTGCGCCTGTCCGCCGAAGAGTTGACCGAAGCACTGAACGAAGTGCGTCCGTTCCGTCGCCTGCACGGCATCGACCTGAAAAGCTACGAATTCGGTAGCGTGTTCGTCGACCCGCCGCGTGCCGGCATGGACCCGGACACCTGCGAGCTGACGCGGCGTTTCGATAACATCCTGTACATCTCGTGCAACCCGGAAACGCTGGCGGCGAACATCGCGCAACTGCACGACACGCACCGCATTTCCAGCTGTGCGCTGTTTGACCAGTTCCCGTGGACGCACCACATGGAATCCGGCGTGATGCTGACCCGGCGTTGATTGCAACTGCCTGACACAACAAAGCCGTCGTGATTGACGGCTTTTTTGTGCGCTCACAATGCAGGATCAACCTTGCGCGGGCGCCCGCCCTTCTTGCCATTGGCGCGTGCGGCGTCAGCCTTGGCGGTGCTGCTCTGACGACCATTGCGCGAGGCGATTACCGACGCCGCCATCGACATCAATGGCTGACTGGCCGAAATCATCCCGGCGATGGAAATCTGCAGATCCTTAGCGTCATGGCACAGGGCGGTACCGGCGAAACCGAGTTTCACTCCGGCAAAATCTTCCGGCTGGAAATCAGCCAGTTCCGGATACAGATTCACCGGCAGCAGTACACCGCTGTCGTCTTCGAAATGGATCACCAGACACGGCGGGTGAAAGCTCACTGACACGGCTTGCAAGCTGCTGCGCCGCCGCACGCCGCCACGATCGACAGCCTCGTCGAGGCGGTTTTCCGTAACCGGTCGGTCCGCCTGCAACCCGGCCTTGACTGTTTTCATAATTCGATCTCTATGCCTTCCTGAGCGCCAACCAGCGCGAGCAGGGTTTTGTTCACTTCAGGTTCGTAATACGCCGAAGCGATTCTGAACGTCGTGCTGGTCACTTGCCGCAGTACCGCGACTTCGTTCGCCTGCTCGTCCCACCATTGATTGTCGAGGCACGCCGTACGTAAACGACTCCACCAGATCCCGCGCGCGCGGCGCAGATGATCCGTTTGCCGCAGCGCCTGGCGCAGCCCTTCGAGTACCGCAACCGGCGGCCGCCGCGACAGCGGAATCACATCCCACAATTCGACGCCGTTGTGCCAGAAGCTGAATTTGAACCGCGCGCTCCATGCGCCGGCATCCACATGGGCATGGGGCGGGCAGTGCTCGTCGCGCAACATGATCACCACTGACAATCCTTTGTAACCACACACTTTCATGCTAACCCATCCGTTAGGTTAAAGAGTTTGTCGATTTGCCGTTCCCTGACAAATCCGACCATCGGCGCCAATGCCTGAAATGGCCGCCAGGTTCCGAGCCTAGTGCGGGATGCAGAAAAGCCGCGCGCAAAACCGTAACTAATCCTTTCGCCACCTAGGTGATGTTCGATCATCGAACACAAAACGCAGCGCCGACCGCTGAGCAATTGCTTAAAGTAACCGGCTAGTACAATTTATATCCACAGGCCGAAACACTCGGCCGATGCCAAAAACAATAAGTGGAGTTTGTACCCATGGCCCCTATCGTTCTGGTGCTTAACGGCCCGAACCTGAACCTGCTCGGTACCCGTGAACCGGCGACCTACGGCCACGAAACCCTGGCAGACATCTCCGCCCTGTGCCTGCGCGCCGCAGAAGAATTCGGCCTGGCGGTGGAGTTTCGCCAGACCAACCACGAAGGCGAACTGCTCGACTGGATTCACGCCGCGCGTGGCCGCTGCGCCGGGATCGTGATCAATCCGGCAGCCTGGACACACACCTCAGTGGCGATTCGCGACGCATTGGTCGCCAGCGAACTGCCGGTGATCGAGGTGCACCTGTCCAACGTCCACGCCCGCGAACCGTTCCGTCATCAGTCATTCGTTTCCGCCATCGCCACCGCGGTGATGTGCGGTTTTGGCAGCCACGGCTATCGACTGGCCCTGGAACATTTCAGCCAGCGACTGACCGGGAGAAGCGCATGAGCCGCGCCAACGTGATACTCGCCGGACTGATCGGCGCCGGCATTCAGGCATCGCGCACCCCGGCGCTGCACGAGCACGAAGGTGACGAACAAGGCCTGCGTTACCTGTACCGGTTGATCGATCTCGATCAGCTGAAACTCGACAGCAGCGCCCTGCCCGACCTGTTGCTGGCCGCCGAGCGCATGAACTACACCGGGCTGAACATCACCTTCCCGTGCAAGCAGGCGATCATTCCGCTGCTCGATGAGTTATCGCCAGAAGCGCGCGGCATCGGCGCGGTCAACACCGTGGTGCTGAAAGACGGCAAACGTGTAGGACACAACACCGATTGCCTGGGATTCGCCGAAGGTTTTCGTCGTGGCCTACAAGACGCTGCCCGCGAACGTGTAGTCCAGATGGGCGCAGGTGGCGCCGGGGCGGCAGTCGCCCACGCGCTGTTGAGCGAAGGCGTACAGCAACTGAGTATTTTTGATGTGGACGCCGAGCGCGCGCAAAGCCTGGCGCACAACCTTAACCAGCATTTCGGCGCGGCTCGCGCGGTGGCCGGACAGGATCTGCCGGGCACGCTGAATCAGGCTGATGGTTTGGTGAACACCACGCCAATGGGCATGGCTAAACTGCCAGGCACACCAGTGCCGGTCGAGCTGCTGCGGCGCGAGTTGTGGGTAGCGGAGATTGTGTATTTCCCGCTGGAAACCGAGTTGCTGCGCGCCGCCCGCGCCTTGGGTTGCCGCACGCTGGACGGCGGCAACATGGCGGTGTTTCAGGCGGTGAAAGCGTTCGAGTTGTTCAGCGGCGTGGTGCCGGATGCGCAGCGCATGCTCGCGCATTTTCAAAGCATGAATGGTTGAAAACGTTGAGGGAGGCCTAGGCCTCCCTCAATGCGTGTCACGTCTGCAAATAGCGCAAAACCGACTCGCAAATCATCTCGCGATGGCGCTGCTTGATGCCTTCATCCGGCAGATCAACCTGAAAGATCGCACCCAGCGTATGGCGGTTCGACACGCGATAGAAGCAGAACGAACTGATCAACAAATGCACATCCAGCGCGTCGAGTCCGGCGCGAAACAAGCCTTCAGCAGCACCGCGTCGCAGGATCTCGCTGAGCGAATCGAGGATCGTGTTGTTCATTGCCTTGATCGCATCCGAACGCTTCACGTACTCGGCGTTGTGGATGTTTTCGATGCTGACGATGCGCACGAAATCGACGTTGCGATCATGGTGATCAAAGGTGAACTCGACCAGGCGGCGGATCGCTTCCACCGGTGGCAACTCAGCCAGGTGCAGACGGTTTTCCGTGGTGCGGATGTCGCCGTAAAGTTTCTCCAGCACCTCGACGTACAGCTGTTCCTTACTGCCGAAGTAGTAATAGATCATGCGTTTGGAGGTGTGGATGCGCTCGGCAATCGAATCGACGCGAGCACCGGACAGGCCCTGCTGGACGAACTCGACGATCGCCTCTTGCAGAATATTTTCGCGGGTTTTTTCCGGGTTGTTCTTGCGACTTTTGCGCGGCTCGACGTGGGCTACAGCTGGTGCGGCGTCGGCGGCGGAAAGTTCTGAATTGATTGTCATCGCGGGCTCACGGCCATCACTGCACAGGCTGGCGATTATGGGCTGCGCGCCACAGTGAAGGAAGCCGCGCAGCTCGTGTTTAACGCCGCGTTTACGAAATACCTACAACTTCGCCTGGCGAACTGCGCCACTGCGTGCTTTGGCCATTGCCGCCAGCCGCACCGCCACGTTGGCCGCGCCATAACCGGCGTAGCCGTGCTTGCGCTGGATGATTTCGAAGAAGAAACGTCCTTCGAACGCTTCGGTGTAAACGTGGAACAGCTCGCCACCCTGCGCATCGCGGTCGTACAACACGTTGTAGTAGGCCAGCTCGCTGAGGAATTCGTCGTCGAAATCAAAGCGCGCGGCGAGGTCGTCGTAATAGTTGAGCGGGATATCGAGCAGCGGCACGCCGGCCTCTTTGGCGCGGCTGACTTCAGCGAAGATGTCGTCGCAATCGAAAGCGATGTGATGCACCCCGGAGCCGCGATAACTCGACAGTGCGTGTGAGATTGCGGTGTTGCGGTTCTCGGAAATGTTCAGCGGCAAACGGATCGAACTGTCCCGACTGCGCAGCGCGCGACTCTTCACCAGACCGTAGGGATCGGGCAGCACCACTTCGTCATCGGCGACGAAATCCAGCAGGCTCTTGTAGAACAATACCCAGCTGTCGAGGCTGTCGGCCGGCAGCGCCATGGCCATGTGATCGATGCGTTTAAGACCACCACCGGCGACCGCACCCGAGAGCATATTGAAATCGGTGCCATAGACATCCGCCTCCTCATCCACCAGGTAAATCAGGCTGCCGTCCGGTGCACGCACCGCGCCCAGCTCCAACTCATTGGGGCCGACCAGGCCGCGATATGGCTGACCTTTATAGGCCACCGCACGCGCCAGGGCTTTCGCACTGTCCTTGACCCGCACCGCCGTGGCACACAGCGACGGGCCATGGGCTTCGAAAAAACTGTTGGCGAACGAATAGGGTTCGGAGTTGAGGATCAGGTTGATATCGCCCTGACGCAGCAGACTCACACTCTTCGAGCGGTGCTGCCCGGCCTTGACGAACCCCAGCCGCTCAAGCCAGTTCGACAGCTTGGCGCCGAGGCTTTCATCCACGGCGAATTCCAGAAATTCGATGCCGTTGTACTCGCTGGCCTTCGGCGTTTCGAAGAGGATTTCGCGGTTATCCACAGGTCGGACATCTTGTTCCAGACGCTGGCGGGTCTTCTCTTCCAGATACAGCAGCGAACGCAACCCATCGGCCGCATTGGCTCGCGGTGGCGCGGCGCGAAAACCGTCGTTGAAGATCTCCAGCGACAGCGGCCCGGTGTAACCGCTCTGAATGATCGGCGCGAGAAAGCCTGGCAGATCGAATTCGCCCTGGCCGGGGAAGCAGCGGAAATGCCGGCTCCATTCGAGCACGTCCATCACGAGGATCGGCGCGTCGGCCATTTGTACGAAGAAGATCTTGTCGCCGGGAATCTCGGCAATCGCGCGTGGATCGCCCTTGAGCGACAGGGTATGGAAACTGTCGAGCAGCACGCCGAGGCTCGGATGATCAGCCTGACGCACGATGTCCCAGACCTGTTGATAAGTATTGACGTGACGCCCCCAGGCCAGCGCTTCGTAGCCGATACGCAAGCCACGGGCACCAGCATGTTCGGCCAGCAGGCGCAGGTCGTCGATGAGGATTTGTTGATCGCCGATGCTGTCCGGCGAGGCGTTGCTGCACACCAGCACCAGGTCCGTACCGAGTTCCTGCATCAGGTCGAATTTGCGTTCAGCACGTTCCAGATTGCGCGCAAGGCGATCACGGCGGCAGCCTTCGAAATCGCGGAACGGCTGAAACAACGTGATGGCGATCCCGAGGTCGGCGCACATCTGTTTAATTTCACGCGGGCTGCCGTCGTAGTACAGGAGGTCGTTCTCGAAAATCTCCACCCCGTCGAACCCGGCGGCCGCGATGGCTTCGAGTTTTTCCGGCAGGGTTCCGCTCAAGGACACGGTGGCAATGGATCGCTGCATGTTTCAACTCCCGATGGAGACGTCGGCTACGTGGATTGCGCCGGTTTTATCATTGGGGGAAATTATTGGCTGCATGCCAGCGCACAGCAATTTAAAGTGTACTACCCGGTTAGTTTTGCGTGCGATTATCGAACACTAAGCCGTTTTGACGAATTGACGATTTTTCGTCCACTGCCCACCATCGACCCCTCATTGAGTCCGGACGTGAACCATCGGTCGCAGTGTTAATGAGAAAACAACACCACATAACAAATTCAAAAACGGGTGGAACACATGATTCCTTCACAGACTTCCCGCATGGCTCCGGCCATGAGCACTGCCACCGGTGGCATCGGCGACAAGATCCGTGGCGCCATGGCCGTCGGCAAGACCCGTTGGGGCATGCTGGCGCTGGTGTTTTTCGCCACCACCCTGAACTACATCGACCGCGCCGCTCTTGGCGTCATGCAGCCCATCCTCGCCAAGGAAATGAGCTGGACGGCGATGGACTACGCCAATATCAACTTCTGGTTTCAGGTCGGCTACGCCATCGGCTTCGTGCTGCAAGGGCGGCTGATCGACCGGGTCGGCGTCAAACGCGTGTTCTTCTGCGCCGTACTGTTGTGGAGCCTGGCCACCGGCGCACACGGTCTGGCGACTTCAGCGGTCGGCTTCATGGTCTGCCGGTTTATCCTCGGCCTGACCGAAGCAGCGAACTACCCGGCCTGCGTGAAAACCACGCGCCTGTGGTTCCCGGCCGGCGAACGCGCAGTGGCCACCGGCATCTTCAACGCCGGCACCAACGTCGGCGCGATGTTTACCCCGATGCTGTTGCCGCTGGTGCTGCATGTGTGGGGCTGGCAAGCCGCGTTCCTGTGCATGGCGGCACTTGGCGGCATCTGGCTGCTGTTCTGGGGTCTGAAGTATTTCAACCCGGAAGATCACCCGAGCGTTAAACAGTCAGAGCTGGATTACATCCAGCAAGAGGCCGAACCGGAACAGCCCGCCGTGCCATTCTCGAAAATCCTGCGCATGCGCGGCACCTGGGCCTTCGCTATTGCCTATGCGCTAACCGCGCCGGTGTTCTGGTTTTATCTGTACTGGCTGCCGCCGTTTCTCAATCAGCAATACAACCTGGGCATCAACGTGACCCAGATGGGTATTCCGCTGATCATCATCTATGTCACGGCTGACTTCGGCAGTGTCGGTGGCGGGATTCTGTCTTCGTTCCTGATCGGACGCGGCATGAACGCGATCAAGGCGCGGCTGCTGTCGATGCTGCTGTTTGCCTGCTGCATCATCGGCGTGGTGATGGCGGCCGGTTCGAGCAATCTGTGGGTCGCGGTCGCTGCAATCTCGCTGGCGATTGGCGCGCATCAGGCGTGGACGGCGAACATCTGGAGTCTGGTCATGGACTACACGCCCAAGCACATGATGAGCACGGTGTTCGGTTTCGGCGGCATGTGCGCAGCGATTGGCGGGATGTTCATGACGCAGATCGTCGGCCATATCCTGACCGTCACCCATAACAACTACACGGTGCTGTTCACGCTGATTCCGGCGATGTACTTCCTCGCGCTGACCTGGATGTACTTCATGGCGCCACGCAAAATCCCGACGATTACCGAGTAACCGGCCTACACAAACCACTGTGGGAGCTAGCTGGCTAGCTCCCACAAATATCGGTTCCTTTCAGCGCCGACTCTGTTGCCACGCTGCCGCCAGTCCGCTGCAACAGATCACCGCGATCCCGACCACTGTCAGCAAGGTCGGTGTGTGATCGAACAGCAACCAGCCCAACAACCCCGCGAACACGATCTGGCAATAACCGAACGGTGCCAGCAGCGCCGGTGCCGCATGGCGGAACGCCTGGGTCAGAAACAGATGCGCGGTCATCCCGCAACTGCCCAGCGCCAGCATCAACAACCCGTGGCCAAGACTCGGCACTTGCCAGAAGAACGGCACAATCGCGCTCATCACCAGCGTGTTGCACAGCCCGGCGAAAAAGTTACTGGTGGTCGGGCTGTCGATCTCGCTGAGCTTGCGCGTCAGCAGTTGATAGAAGCAGAAAAACAGTGCCGAGCAGAACGGCAACAGGATCGCGGCCGTAAACAGTTCGCCGCCGGGATGGACGATGATCAGCACGCCGACAAATCCGCAAATCACCGCAATCCATTGCCCGCGCGTTACGCGTTCCTTGAGCAACGGCACCGACAGCGCCGTGACCAGCACCGGCGCAAGAAAGTTGACCGCCGTGGCCTCGGCCAACGGGATGTACAGCAGCGCCGTGGTGAAAAACAGGCTGGTGCCGAGCAGGCACAACGCCCGCGCCAACTGCCATAACGGGCGCTTGGTGCGCAGGACGCGCAACCCGGACTGCGGCAGAAAAATCCCCGCCATCAATAACGTGTGCACCACATAGCGCGCCCAGACCACCATCACGATCGGATAGAAACCCGAGAGGTATTTCGACAACGCGTCGTGGCTGGAAAACAGAAAAGTCGCGACGACAATCAGCAAGATCCCTTTGAAGGGTTGGTTGACACCTGATAACGGGGTGCTGACGGTCATTGGCGGTCTCTGAAAAAACGAAATGAGGAAAGAGCCTCAGTGACAATTTACAACTCACTTCCAAGTTAGCACGCGCATCTATCCTGAACCGGTGCGAACAGCGCACACTTTCAATTGCGCCATGAATACCTGAGGGAGCGAGCCTGCTTACTCCTGCAAAAAACCGCTTCAAGGGAATTTGCTGCGCGCTCAGGGTTCTTACCCGTCAGCAGGAGCAGTGTGCCATGCCCGGCAATAGACGGACGACCGGACTGGCGCCACACTCACACACCAGCAACACTCATCACCAAACACTTTTCACCACCAACAATCAGAGGATTCCCACATGCTATGGAAAAAAGGCCGACGCAGTGACAACGTCGTCGACGCCCGTGGTGATGGCGGGGGCGGTGGTGGCGGCATGCGCTTCGGTGGCGGCAAAGGCCTGAGCCTGGGGGCGATCCTGCTGATTGTCGGCATCGGCTGGATCACCGGGCAGGATCCGCTGCAGATCCTCGGTCAGCTCACCGGCCAAGGCACGCAGCAAGCGGCGCCGACTTCGCAGACTCGCCAGGCGCCGCCGGCCAATGACCAACAAGCCGAATTCGTGCGTTCGATCCTCGGTGATACCGAAGACACCTGGGGCGCTATTTTCCAGCAGGCCGGTCGCCAATATAAAGAGCCGACGCTGGTGCTGTTCAGCAGCCGAGTGAATTCCGCCTGCGGTCTGGCCACTTCGGCCACCGGCCCGTTCTATTGCCCGGCGGATCAGAAAGTCTATCTGGACATGGCGTTCTTCCAGGAAATGTCCCAGCGTTTCGAGGCTGCAGGCGACTTCGCTCAGGCCTACGTGATCGCTCACGAAGTCGGCCACCATGTGCAGACCCTGCTCGGCGTCTCGGCGAAGATTCAGGCCGCGCGTCAGCAAGGTCGGCAGATGGAAGGCGACGGTGGTTTGCTAGTGCGTCAGGAACTGCAAGCCGACTGTCTGGCCGGCGTCTGGGCCAACAATGCTCAGAAGCGCCTGAACTGGCTGGAACCGGGTGACATCGAGGAAGCCATGAACGCAGCCAACGCCATCGGTGATGATCGCTTGCAACAACAGGGTCAGGGTCGCGTGGTGCCGGACTCGTTCACCCACGGTACGTCGGCGCAAAGGGTGCGCTGGTTCAAAACCGGATTCGCGCAAGGCCAGGTCGGCCAGTGCGACACCTTTGCGGCGAAAAACCTGTAAATGCATAAGTGGCTGTTGGCTTTCCTGTTCATTGCCGGTACCGCGCAAGCGGCCGGCGTCGATGCGATCAGCCCCGGACGCCTGCAACTGCAGGCCGGGGAAATGGCCGTGGGCATCGGCCCGGCACCGACGAAAATCGAGCGTGTGCTGATCGTCATTCATGGCCGATTGCGCAACGCCGAGACCTATCGCAAGAGCGCCGAAAGCGCGGCGGAACTGGCCGGGCAATCGGCCAACACGCTGGTGATCGCCCCGCAGTTTCTCAATGAAAGTGACGTCGCGCTGTATTCGTTGCCGGCCAGTGTTTTGCGCTGGAGCGGCAATGAATGGATGGGTGGCGGCTTATCCACCGGGCCGAATCCGCTGAGTTCCTACGCGGCGCTGGATGAAATCGTCGCGCGCCTGGCCGACCGCAAGCAGTTTCCGGATGTGAAACAGGTGGTGATTTTCGGTCATTCCGGCGGTGGTCAAGTTGTGCAGCGCTACGCCCTGCTCGCCCGTGAACAACCGGCGCTCAAAGCCAACGGCATTCGGCTGCGCTATGTGGTGGCCAATCCATCTTCTTATGCGTACTTCAACGAACAGCGGCCGGTGGCGTTCGATCATGCCAAGTGCGCAGGTTTCAATCGCTGGAAGTACGGTCTGGCGGATGCGCCGATCTACGCCGGTGGGCAATCGCCCGCGCAGCTTGAAAGCAGTTATGTGAAACGCGAGGTGATTTATCTGTTGGGTCAGCAGGACACCGACCCGCAGCATCCGGCGCTGGACAAGAGTTGTGCGGCCAAGGCGCAGGGAGCATTCCGACTGGAGCGCGGGAAGCTGTTTTTCAGCTATCTGCTGCGCCGGCATCCGGAAGGGGTCAATCAACGGCTGATTGAAGTGCCTGGTGTCGGGCATGACGGCGATGGGATGTTGACCTCGCCTGAGGGGCAGAAAGCTTTGTTTTAATAGTGAGATTTGTGGTGGCTGATGTGCCGCCATCGCTGGCAAGCCAGCTCCCACAGGGGAATCGTGTCGGACACAAATTTTGCACCCACTGAAAATCCCTGTGGGAGCTGGCTTGCCAGCGATGAGGCCCTGACAGACCACAAAAATTTCAGGCCAAAAGCATCCGCCGCAACTCCACACAATCCCTCGCATGCCAATCTGTGAGCTCCGGCCACGGATTCTCCGGCAGATTCACCAGCACCGTCCGCGCACCAGCGGCACGACCGCAATCCAGATCAAAGCGGTAATCGCCAACCATCACCATCTCACTGGCCGGCACCGCCCAGGCATCCGCCAATTTCAGCAATCCGCCCGGATGCGGCTTGGGCGGCGCATCATCCCGCCCCAGCACATCCTCCACCGCGAAACAGTCCGCAAGGCCGATAGCTTCAAGCGTCACATGCGCCAACTCCCGCGCATTGCGGGTCAGAATCCCGAGGCGATAACCGCGCTGATGCAGATCGCGCACCAATTCCACCGCGCCTTGTGCCGGCGTAGAACCGAGCGCCAGATCGCGCTCGTGCTCCAGCAGCCACGCATGTTTCGCCGCCGCTTCGTCGGCAGGCAGCGCGGCCAGATGCGTAAGAATGTCGTCCTCGGCCGGGATCGCCAACGCCACCCGGATCGCCGCGAAATCATGCACGGCAACGGTCAGGGTGCCGTCCATGTCGAACACCCAATGCCGCACATCCGCCAGACTCATGCCCAATCCTTGCGATGGCGGATCAGACCTTCCTGAGTGACCGATGCCACCAGTTGCCCGGCGCGGTTGTACACGCTGCCACGGGAGAACCCGCGGGAATTGCCGGCCCACGGACTGTCCATTGCGTAGAGCAACCAGTCATCGGCGCGCAGGTCATTGTGGAACCACAGCGCGTGGTCGAGGCTGGCGACCTGCATGTCTTTCTGCCAGACCGATTTGCCGTGCGGCAGCATCGACGTGGTCAGCAGACCGAAGTCCGAAGCGTAAGCCAGCAGGTATTTGTGCAGCGCCGGCAAATCAGCCAACGCGCCATCCGCCCGGAACCACACGTATTTGACCGGATCCGCCGGTTGCGGGTTGTACGGATCTTTTTCGGTGACCGGACGCACTTCGATCGGCTTCGGGCACAGCAGCTTTTCGCGCATGTGCTCCGGAATCAAGTGTGCGCGCTGCTGGAACAACTCCAGCTCGGAGGGCAGGTTTTCCGGGCCGACCACTTGCGGCATCTGGCTCTGGTGCTCGAAGCCTTCTTCATCGTATTGAAACGACGCACTGCAGGTAAAAATCGGGTGACCCTTCTGGATCGCCGTGACCCGGCGCGTGCTGAAACTGCCGCCGTCACGCACGCGATCAACCGAGTACACCACCGGCAACTTGGCGTCGCCCGGACGCAAAAAATAGCCGTGCATCGAGTGCACATGCCGCGCTTCTTCAACGGTCTGACTGGCCGCCGACAGCGACTGGCCGAGTACCTGGCCGCCGAACAACTGGCGGAAACCCAGGTCCTGACTGCGGCCACGGAACAGGTTTTCCTCGATCGGTTCAAGGGTCAGCAGATCCACCAGATCTTCCAGCACTTGGCTCATTCAGACTCTCCTCACACAAAGCAATGCCGCGCAGTCTTGGCTGCGGCGGGCGATTCAGGTTCTGGCCGACGCCATGATGATGGCGGCCATTGTAAACGTCCGCGCCTGCTTATCCATGCAAGGTTTGTAGCCACTGTTCCCTTGTGATGCGGTACAGCACATGCCGTCGTAACGGGTGATCGACGGCAAGTTTCGGGTGTTCAAAATCATCGTCCGGCGCGTGATGCATGCCAATGGCCTGCATGACTTTTTGTGACGGCAGATTTGTCGCACTGGTGAACGACACCACTTCCTTCAGCGCGACCCGGTCAAAGCCGCAACGCAGAGCGGTCCACGCCGCTTCACTGGCATAACCCAGGCCCCAATGTTCCTTGGCCAGCCGCCAGCCGATCTCCACTGCCGGCGTAAACGGTGCGTCGAAACCAACTACGCCGAGGCCGGTGAAACCGATGAACTGGCCAGTGTCCTTGCGCTCCAGCGCCCACAAACCGTAACCGTGCTCGGAGAAATGCCCGCGCACGCGACCGATCAGCGCGGCGCTTTCCAGTCGGCTCAAGCGTGCAGGAAAGTAGCGCATCACCTGCGGATCGGCGCACATCGCCGCAAACTCGGGCAAATCCTCGTCCTGCCATTGGCGCAGCAACAGCCTCGCGCTTTCCAGCTCCAGTATCGGTTCCATCCCGCCCCTCCGCTTGATGCCGCCAGTCTACATCGCTGGTAGGCTTTGCACTCTTTCCTACAGCCTTTGTGAATAGTCCTGCCATGCCGTTGCCGCTGATCTACCACGAAGACTACAGCCCCGAATTTCCGGCGGATCACCGCTTCCCGATGGACAAATTCCGCCTGCTGCGTGATCACCTGGTGGACAGCGGCCTGACCCGTGACGAACAACTGCTGCGCCCGGAGCTGTGCCCGAACGACATCCTCGCCCTCGCCCATGACCGTAGCTATATCGAACGCTACATGAGCGGTGAGTTGTCCCGCGAAGACCAGCGGCGCCTCGGCCTGCCGTGGAGCGAAGCGCTGGCGCGGCGTACGGTGCGCGCAGTTGGTGGCTCGTTGCTGGCGGCGGAACAAGCCTTGGAGCATGGCCTCGCCTGTCACCTCGCCGGCGGCACGCATCACGCGCATTACGACTACCCGGCCGGGTTCTGCATCTTCAACGACCTGGCGATCATCAGTCAGTACCTGTTGCAAAGCGGTCGGGTCAACCGCGTGCTGATCTTCGATTGCGACGTGCATCAAGGCGACGGCACCGCACGGATTCTGCACAACACGCCCGAAGCGATCACCGTTTCCCTGCACTGCGAGAAGAATTTTCCTGCACGCAAAGCGGAAAGTGACTGGGATATTCCACTGCCCAAAGGCATGGGCGATGCCGACTACCTGAAAGTCGTCGACGATGCGCTCAACTATTTGCTGCCGCTGTATCAACCGGATCTGGTGCTGTACGACGCGGGGGTCGACGTACACAAGGACGATGCCCTCGGTTATCTGCAACTGACCGACGCAGGTGTCGCCGCCCGCGATGAAAGCGTCATGCGCCATTGCCTGGGCCGCGATATTCCGCTGATCGGCGTGATCGGTGGCGGTTACAGCAAGGATCGCCAGGCCCTCGCCCGCCGCCACGGCATCCTGCATCACAGCGCGCAACGGGTGTGGCAGTCATCCGGTTGTCATTGAGTTGTGCTGCGTTACCCACAATCGCTGTGGAACGGCCTGTGGATAACCTGAGTGAAAGGGACTACAGGCCTTACTGGCCATAGCTCACGACGCACTGGTTGTTTTTTGATCAGGCCCGGCAATCGGCGGTGCTGCTAGAATGCGCGGCTTATTCCGCACTGCCGAAAATCCCGCCATGACTCAGACTCCCGCCGCCCTTCCCGCTCACGTCGCCATCATTGGTGCTGGCCCCGCTGGCCTGATGGCGGCCGAAGTGTTGAGTCAGGCTGGCGTAAACGTCGATCTGTACGACGGCATGCCCTCGGTCGGTCGCAAGTTCCTGCTCGCTGGCGTCGGCGGTATGAACATCACCCATTCCGAAGCGTATCCGGCGTTCCTCGCGCGCTACGCCGAACGCGCCCCGCAAATCGCCCCGCTGCTGCGCGCGTTCGACGCCGATGCGTTGTGCCGCTGGATTCACGATCTGGGCATCGAAACCTTCATCGGCAGCTCGGGCCGCGTGTTCCCCACCGACATGAAAGCCGCGCCCCTCCTGCGCGCTTGGCTCAAACGCCTGCGCGACAGCGGCGTAGTTATCCACACCCGCCACCGCTGGCTCGGTTGGGATGAACACGGCGCGCTGCGCATCGACAGCCCGGACGGCGAGAAAACCCTGAAGCCCGACGCCACCCTGCTCGCCCTCGGTGGCGGCAGTTGGTCACGGCTGGGTTCCGACGGTGCGTGGATGTTGCCACTGGAGCAACGCGGTGTAGGACTGGCGCCGTTGCAGCCGAGTAATTGTGGCTTCGAAGTGCAGGCCTGGAGCGAATTGCTGGTGAGTAAATTCGCCGGCGCGCCGCTGAAAAATATTGCCATTGGTTTGAACGACGACATCCCGCGTCTGGGTGAATGCGTGATCACCGCGACCGGGATTGAAGGCAGTCTGATTTACGCCTTGTCGGCGCCGATGCGTGAGGCGATCAATCAGCATGGCTCGGCGACGATCCATATTGATCTGCTGCCGGGCCGACCTGTGGATAAGGTTCAGGCTGCGTTGAGCAAACCGCGTGGCTCGCGCTCGATGGCCAAGCATCTGCACAGTCAGTTGGGGATTGATGGGGTGAAAGCGGCGTTGTTGCGTGAGTTGACTGATGCGGCGACCTTTGCCGATCCGGCGCTCTTGGCGCGGGCGATCAAGGCATTACCGCTGACGGTAGTGAAAACCCGGCCGCTGGATGAGGCGATCAGCAGTGCGGGCGGGGTGACGTTTGAAGCGATGGATGAGCGGTTGATGCTTAAGGCGTTGCCGGGGGTGTTTTGTGCGGGGGAGATGATTGATTGGGAGGCGCCGACTGGCGGGTATTTGCTGACGGGGTGTTTTGCCAGTGGGCGGGCGGCGGGTTTTGGAATGCTGGAGTGGTTACGGCGCGGGAATTGAGTGTACCCATTGCCCTCACCCCAGCCCTCTCCCCCAGGAGAGGGAGCCGACCGAGGTGTCTGGCGTCATACATCGACCTGAATGACCAAGTCGATTATGGATTCGGTAAAGCAGGGTCAGGTCGATGGATTTCTGAGGCATCCCCCAATCAGTCCCCTCTCCCTCCGGGAGAGGGTTAGGGTGAGGGGCTCTTCGCCTTTGACCTTAAACCCTTAAGGCTTACGCTTACGCGGCCCAGTATTGAACACCGGCACCTTGCGCACAGGCTTCACCGCCACCTCAGGCGCCGGCGTATCCCCGCTGTCCACCCACTTACCCAGATTGCGCTTGCCGCCACCGGAAACCTTGGGCTTTTTCGGTTTCTTCGGCTTTTTGATCACCTGACCGCTGGCATCCGTCTCCGGCACCCGATGCTCAGGCACGAAGTCTGGCTCGATCTCGCGCTTCAAGGTGCTGCGAGTCAGCGTTTCAATCGCCGACAACATGTTTACTTCGTCAGCACACACCAGCGAGATCGCCTCGCCAGTCGCGCCCGCACGGCCAGTGCGGCCAATACGGTGGATGTAATCCTCGGCCACGATCGGCAGATCGAAGTTGACCACCAGCGGCAGGTCTTCGATGTCCAGACCACGGGCGGCAACATCGGTCGCCACCAGAATCTGCACTTCACTCGCCTTGAAGCGGTCCAGCGCGCGCTGACGGGTCGCTTGCGGTTTGTCGCCGTGGATACCGTCGGCATTCACGCCCAGGCCCTGGAGTTTTTCCACCAGCGCGTCCACACCGTTGCGGGTCTTGGCGAACACCAGCACTTGTTTCCACTTGCTCTTGCGCATCAGGTGCACGAACAGTTCAGCCTTGCGCTTTTTGTCCACCGTCACCACCCACTGCTTGACGGTATTGGCGGCAACGTTGCGCGGGCTGACTTCGATGCTCAGCGGATCGTTGAGCATCTGCCCGGCCAGCAGGCGGATGTCATCGGAGAAGGTCGCGGAGAACAACAGCGTCTGACGTTTCTTCGGCAGCGCGCGGTAGATGTTGCCCAGTTCTTCGGAGAAACCGAGGTCGAGCATGCGGTCGGCTTCATCCAGCACCAGGGTTTGCAGCTGATTGAATTTCAGCGCCTTCTGACGGTACAGGTCGAGTAAGCGACCCGGCGTTGCCACCAGCACATCGACGCCGCCGCGCAGCTTCATCATTTGCGGATTGATGCTGACGCCGCCGTATACCGCGTAGGTGCGCAGTGGCAGGTTCTCGGCGTACTGGCGCACGGCTTCGTGAACCTGCTCGGCCAGTTCGCGGGTCGGCACCAGAATCAGCGCGCGCGCCGAGTTGGCAGCGACTTTCGGCCCTTCCATGCTCAGCAACTGCAACAGCGGCAAGGCGAAACCGGCGGTCTTGCCGGTGCCGGTCTGGGCCGCAGCCATCAGGTCGCGACCGGCCAGCACCGCAGGGATGGCTTGCGCCTGCACCGGCGTCGGGGTCTGGTAGCCGAGCGTCTCGAGGGAGCGCAGCAAGGGTTCGATCAGGCCAAGGGAGGCGAAAGTCATGGAAGTACCGTAGGAAAATTCAGCGCGATTGTGCAAAACGAATGCGTAATGACGCGCAGTTTACCCTAATTCACAGTCGATTCTTGCGCCACGGCCACAGGCTTGGTCGCCACGGGCTGCGGCGGCGTGCGACGCCACTGCGGCAGACTGATCAGCACCACAGCGCTGATGATCACCAGCATCGCCAGTGCTTCTTCTATACCAATGGTCTCGCCGACAAACACGATCCCCAGCAACACCGCCACCGCCGGATTGACGTAGGCATAACTCGTAGCCGCCGCTGGTCGCACGTTTTTCAACAGATACATATAAGCGTTGAAGGCAATGATCGAGCCGAAGAAGATCAGATACGCCAGCGCCAGCCAGCCTTCCAGCGGCGGCACAGCTTGCAAGTGTTCGCCGCTGAGCGCGCTGCCGATCAACAGCACCACGCCGCCAACGAGCATTTCCGCCGCGCTGGCCATCGCGCCCTGCGGCAGCGGCAGGTGCTTGCTCCACACCGAACCGAAGGCCCAGGCAGCCGCCGCGAAGATCAGCAACGCCGCGCCAGTCGGACTCGATTGCAGATTCGAACCCATGTTGAGCATGGCGATGCCGATAATGCCCAGCACCACTCCAGCCCATTCAAGACGGGTATTGCGCGCGCCCCAGAAATAGCCGCACAGCAGCGTAAACAGCGGCACCGTCGCCACCGCCAACGCCGCAACGCCCGAAGCCACCCCGCTGTGCTCGGCCAGGGTCACCGCGCCGTTGCCGCAACTCAGCAACAAAATCCCGATCATCCCCGCCGCTTTCCACTGCGTCCACGTCGGCGCCGGCACCCCGCGCCAGCGCAGGAACGCATACATCAGGCTGCCGGCAATCACGAAGCGCACACCACCGAGCATCAGCGGCGGCCAGTATTCGACGCCGATGCGGATCACCAGATAGGTCGAGCCCCAGATCACATACAACGCGAAAAACGCGGCGATCAGCGGCAAGGAAAAACGGCGCAGGGCGGACATGGGCAGCTCGAATGTCAGAGACAGGGATTGGTTATTCTAAAAAGGCCAGCGGGCAAAAATAAGTTACAAAACCTGTTTATCACGCCGGTACACTTTTGAAATCACGGAGATCAGCGGCGTTTACCGCGATTTCGAAGGATTGGCATTTTCGGGAATTTCATCATGGACAAATACGACCGCATGCTACTCAGCGCCCTGCTCGAAAACGGCCGTGCGTCCTATGCCGACCTTGCGCGCAAAGTGAACCTCTCCGCGCCCGCTGTTGCCGAGCGCGTGGCCAAACTTGAAGCCAGCGGCGTGATCACCGGGTATCAGGCGAACATCGACCTGTCGAAAATCGGCTTGCCGATCCAGTGCGTGATCGAACTGCGCCTGAACCAGCACGGCAGTCAGAAGGTGTACGACGAACTGGTGAAAATTCCGCAACTGACCGAGTGCTTTCGAGTGACGGGCGATCCGTGCGTGATCATGAAAGCCGCAGTGGGTTCGATGCCCGAGCTGGAGGATCTGATCAATCGGGTAGCGAAATTCGGATTCAGCAAGACGTCGATTGTGTTGTCGAGTGCGATAGAGAAACGCGTGCCGTTGGGGCAACTCGAATAGCCGGAAAGTGTAAACCCAGCTGTCCTCACCCCCGCGACTAAATGAGGACAGCTAAAATAAAGTCCTTAAGTATTCAGAAAACTTTGTGAAAAGGTGCTCACTTTCCTACGAAAATCTTGATAAGAAGGCAGCTCTTGAACAGGCCCCTCTGGATTCAGGTCGATCGTCAACCTGGCTCGCATTTCAGAGAAACGCTTTCTGAATTTAGCCAGACGAGCCCCTTGAGTTTCGCTAGCTTCACAGAGAGCAGTCATCAAAACCTGTTTTGTATCCCGGGCAGCTTCGAGTCGCCGTATAGGAGGAATGCAATTTAATGCACCGCGGTAGCCCGAATTTCCTGCAACTAACTTGATGGCATCTACATCTGCCAACAACCAAGTTTCCAACATACTAACGGGTATAACCGGGACTATGCGCGAGAAATCGACTATTCCATGACTAGCAGCAACCATCTCTTGCTCGCGAACAACTGCACCAACATTATCAGAGTCTCTATGTACAAATATTACGTCGGCATGCGGATAATATCTTACTAATGCCTGAAGCTTTTCTCGCACTGAACGCCCCACAGGGGGAGAAAACAACCCTAAATCCGGAACCTCACCACTTACCTCAGAAAAACCTTCGCCAATCAAAATAGTTTGTATATGCTCAACCAAACGAAGATCAGATGAGCCTTCCCCTGTAAGAACAAATCTTATTTTCATGCATTGGCGCCCTTGATCTTATTCGTCGAATTCCATTGATATCTGACTGTCTGGCGGCAAGGCTAGATAAGCAATGATTGATCCTTTATCAATACACTCCGACCCGGCTTTAAATCGCCAGCTTTCCCGCAAACTTTTACAACGAATAGTTGAAGCAGGCATCCCATCAGGACCCCGTACTTTAACTACATCTGCATAAATAAGATCATCGGGAGACTCAAGCTTTACCAATACTGGAGAGTGAGTAGCTATGAGTATCTGCCGCATTGGATTATCCTCACCCACTGGATACTCTGTATCAACAGCCAATTCTTTCAAAAGCGAAAGCATCGCGCCCATTTTCGCTGGATGGATACCGTTCTCTGGTTCTTCGAAACACAATAGGCCTTTAAAATCAGGATCCTCAGCCATGATGCATAGAGCCATGAAACGTAGTGTGCCATCTGAAAGTGCGCGAGCAGGCAAGAACGCTCCGGAACGTTCTTTCACTTCAACGGTTAGCAACTGCCTCACCTGATCCACGTCGACTCGAACGTCAGACGTCGGTACTATTTCAGATAAACGGCTAGCGATACGCGAGTAAACGTTGGCATCTTTACGATATAGCTTGTGAAGAGCAGCTGCTAGCTTCCCCCCATCAGCACCTACGCTTGTTTCTTCATGCATCTTATTCGAGCGCCTCATCGCGCTCGGCTCCAACGATAAAAATCGCCACGACTGCATTTCACGTCGAGCAGCTAAAATAGTTGGCCACACGGCACTGTTAGTATTAGCCACTACAGTTTTCGGAATATATCTAGCAGGAATTTTTTGCGGCTGCCCGCTACTTCCACCGTCTTGATGTAGATGTATCTCGACAACACCATCATCAACTTTTTGCGTAGATATGAACCCCGCTCCCTTTCGCTTATTCAGTACGACCTGATCGCGAAACTGAGAAACGCTAAGCGGAAAATGTAATGAGTTACTAGCCTCGCCTTTATTAATATGGACAAGCGTCTCGCGAGATAAATACAACCCAAGAGATCCGGATTTCTCCTCAGAGGGATCTCTTGCGATTTCGACTTCATAACGTAAAAAAGTTGAGGTGGCTTGAGCTTTACGGCCAAAGTCGTCGATGATATCTAGAGGCACTATCATCTCAACCGCAAGTTTAAGACTCTCCACACGATAATCACCATTCGTCCAAAAGACATCAAGTGGATCAGTAGATTCAGAATCTCTCACGGCCAATGCAGCTTCAACAATTGTCTTATCGCTCAAAAGCGAAAGAAATTTAATCGCATCAAATATATTTGATTTGCCAACGCCGTTCAGCCCAGCAATGCAATTAAACGGACCTAGAGACACTGAAAAATCAAGAAGATTTTTAAACCCATGCGCTTCAAGCTTGGTAAGCATAGTAGCTCTCTATTATCGAGCAGCGGTTAAATGCTGTTGGAGTATCTTAGAAGTGACAATCTGATTCAAGCGGGGGACGGAAAAGTTTTTATTTCGTCAGTTTGCGAAAAACAGGTTGATCGCGTTGTTTAAAATCGCCGCATCGCTAGGCCGCACCGATCAAACGCTGCAAATGCTCGCCAACCTTCGCCGCCGGGACTTTCTGCAATTTGCACAGCAGGTCGTGAGTCAACTCTCGCACGCCGTGCTTGTGCCGCAACTCTTCCGCGAGGTGCGCCATCAGGTTGGCCGCCATTTCGGCGTCGGCCATGGCCCGGTGAGCCTGGCCGGTGTGGGGCAGGCGGGCGAAGGTGGTGAGGGTGCCGAGTTTGTGATTCGGTGCGGCGGGCATCAGGCGGCGGGCGAGTAGCAGCGAGCAGGCGAAGTTTTGCAGGCGGGTGCGTTTGATGCGGCCGAGTTCGAAGTCCCAGAACTTCTGGTCGAACGAGGCGTTGTGGGCGAGCAATGGCGTGCAGCCGACGAATTCGTTGACCTCGTTCATCACCTGCTCGGCCGATGGCGCGGTGCGCAGCATGGCGTTGCTGATGCCGGTCAGTTGCTCGATGAACGCCGGGACGCGCACGCCAGCGTTCATCAGGCTCTGGTAGCGCTCGACGATGCGGCCGTTTTCCAGCATGACCACGGCGATTTCCGTGGCCCGGCAACTGCTGTTCGGCGAGAGGCCGGTGGTTTCAAAGTCGATGACTGCAATGCGTTCCAAACCGGATTCAACTCCAAATCAATTCTTGAGCAACAGCGCGCCTTCGATCGGCACGTAACGGCTGGCAGCGCGGATCAGCGAGTTGGCGGTCAGGCCGGGCACGCCGTAGGCGACGGCTTGCACCCCGTGTTTGCTGATGATGCGTTCGAGCAGCATGTCGAAATCACCGTCGCCGGAGGCCAGCACCACTTCGTCGACGTGATCGGCGGCGTCCATGATGTCGAGGGTGATGCCCACGTCCCAGTCGCCCTTGGCCGAGCCGTCGCTGCGCTGGATGTAGGGCTTGAGCTTCACGATGAAACCGAGGTTGCGCAGGATCTGCTGAAACTGCTGCTGCTTGCTGTCGCCACGGTCGATGGCGTAGGCGTAGGCCTCGACGATCTGCCCGTCCTTGCTGATGTCCGCCCACAGCGCCGCATAGTTGAAGTGGCAACCATAGGCCTGACGCACGGTGTAATAGAGGTTCTGTACATCGGCGAACACTGCGATTTTTTTCACCGGAGTTCCTCTGGGCGCGCAAGCGCATGAGCGGGATCAGGCGCGGGCGGCCTGAAAAAGGCGCTCAGTATGCCAGCCCGAAGGAAGGTGGCGCGAATAATCACCGGCAGGCACTAAGGTGGTACTGACGAGTGGTGAATGTGGCGAGGGGATTTAGCGAAACGTCGCACCGCCCCGTTGGGCAGCGGAGCGGCCCCAGTTTTTGGGACTGCTGCGCAGTCCAACGGGGATAAATCCCCTCGCCACAGGTTCGGCGTAAGGACTAAGGGGGTGAATCAGACGAAGGAATCGTCGTCGCTGAAGAACGATGAGTTGTCATCGCTGTAGTCGGTGTCGGTGAACCCGCCCTGGCTATCGTTATTGGCCATGTGCTCATCATCGCCCCAGCCGTTGTTGCTCTGGTCGCTGACCTGGGCCGGCTCTTCCTTGATCACTTCAACGATTTCTTCCGGCTGCTGATTGTGATGGAACAGGCTGCTGATGCCTTGCGCCAGCATCACGCCACCGGCTACACCCGCAGCAGTTTTCAGCGCGCCACCGAGGAAACTGCTGCCGCCTGCTTGCTGCCCCGGAAAGTTTGGCTGCGCTGCGCCGAAATTCTGTTGCGGCGGTGGCGCACCGAAGTTCTGTTGCTGTGCCGGCTCACGCCAGCCGCCCGTTGAGGCCGGTGCAGTTGGGGCCGGGCGTGAATTGCCGCCAAAAATACTCGACAGAAACCCGCCGCCACTCGCCGCCGGAGCAGCACCCTGGCCCTTGGCCGATTGCAACTCAGCCTGCAAACGTTGAACTTGCTGGGTCAGCTGTTTGTTCTGTTCATCAAGACTCTTGAGCGCAGCTTCTTGCACCAGAATCGCCTGGGTCATGAAATAACCTGCCGCCGGCTGGCGAGTCAGGTGTTCCTTGATCCGCGTCTCGGCCTGGGCGTCGCGCGGGGCTGCCTCCGTTTCGGCCTGTTGCAGCCGGGAAAACAGTCCATCGATCAGGGTTTGTTCTTCGCTGTTCATGGCGACCTCGTAGATTGCCGGAGATAACGTTGCCCTCGCCCGATCCGAGCAAGGCGCCCTTCCGTAATGGAGGCAGTGACAAGATGTTTCAATGACCTTTACCGAACGTTTACGTTTGCGCAGCAAAAGCCATCATCGGTTAAAGTGAGCCACTGTTTTCGACCTGCGATCCGACCGATGAATGCCTTCGATGTACTGCGTGACTCTCTGTATTTCTTCAAACGCCATTTGGGCCGGATCGTCCAGTTGTGCCTGCCGCTGGTGATCTTCGAAGCGGTGCTGCAGCAGGTGGTCGATCACGCTGACGTGTCGCAGGACTACTCGGCGATCAGCATCATCGTCGGCCTGCTGGTGTATCCGCTGTACACCGCCGCGCTGATTCTGTTTCTCGATGCGCGCAGCCGTGGCGAGTCGCCGCGCAACCGCGACTTGCTGGCGATGGCCGCCACGTTGTGGCCACGTTTCGCCCTGCTCACCGCACTCAATACCTTGCTGATTCTGCTCGGCCTGTCGCTGTATTTCCTGCCGGGGCTGTGGCTGATGGTCACCCTGGCATTTGGCGAATACCTGCTGGTGCTGCGCGGCTTCAGCCCGTTGCAGGCGATGAAGGAAAGTCTGCGCCTGAGCCGTGGGCATTTTCTGCGGATCCTGGTGTGCATCTTGTGCGTGATGGCGCCGCTGTGGCTGCTCAAGGGGTTGACGCTGGAGGTGTATCCGGACCCGCAGAATCCGTTGATCGCGATCCTCATCGACAGCGCCCACAGCTTCCTGCAACTGTTCACCAGCGTGGTGCTGTTTCGCCTGTTCATGCTGATCAGTGAATCGCCCGACAAACAAAACGGAACCGTCTGACTGCGCAGGCGCTTGGGCGCACGGCCTGCACTCGGGTATGCTCGGGGCCACTTTCGTATCGCTATAAGCCGAGCCATGACCCGTCTACTGCGTTACACCCTGCTGCTGGTATTGCTCGCCCTCGCCGTGATCGGCGCGCTGATCTACAGCCTGACCTGGCGCCCCGACGCCCGCGAGACCCTGCCGATCAGCTGTTCTGGCCAGCCGCCGACGCTGATGCCAGGTCAAGCCATGAAAGTCATGACGTGGAACGTGCAGTACCTGGCCGGTAAGCGCTATGTGTTCTGGAATGATCAGGCACAGGGCGACGATGAAGCGCCGACCCGCGAAGACATGGCCTTCAGCCTCGACGAAGTGGCGCGGGTGATCCGCGACGAGCAGCCCGATGTGGTGCTGTTGCAGGAACTCGATGACGGGGCCAAGGCCAGCGACTATCAGAATCAGTTGAAACTGTTGCAGGAACGGGTCGCCGATCTGTATCCGTGCAGCGTCAGCGCTTTCGACTGGAAGGCTGATTTCGTGCCTGACCGGCACATCTTCGGCAGTGTCGGCCGGCAACTGGCGACCCTCAGCCGCTATCGCATCGAACACGCCGAACGCCTGCAATTGCCGGTCGAACCATCCAACTTCATCAGCCGCCAGTTCCAGCCGAAAAACGCCTTGCTCGCAGCCACCCTGCCGCTGAGCGACGGCAGCCAGTTGACGGTTTTCAACACTCATCTGGATCGCGCCAGCCAATCTGATGACACCCTGCAAGCGCAAGTGACGGCGGTGGCCAAAGTCCTCGATAAATACGAAAGCCGGGGCACCCCGTGGGTGATTGGCGGCGACTTCAATCTATTGCCGCTCGGCCAGTATCGACGCCTGCCGGCCGAACAACGCACGCCCTACTCCGCCGACAGCGCGCTGCATCTGCTGTGGGACAAGTATCCGATGATCCCGACCAACAACGAGGCCAGCGGCATCGACCGCGCGCGCTGGCTCACGCACTACCCCAACGACCCCGGCCTGAATGGCCCGGATCGCACCGTCGACTATCTGTTCTACAGCGCCAAGATCAAACGCATTCAAGCGACGGTGCGCCAGGACGATACCTTGCGCATCTCCGATCACTTGCCGGTGATTGCACGGTTCCTGCTGCCCGCCGCGCCTTGATTACCCATACCCCTGTAGAGCTGTCGAGTGCAACGAGGCTGCGATCTTTTGATCCTCAGGTGCCACGCGGTTTAGCCCGTGCAGTGGCCTCAGCCACCAGCGGATCATCCGGCCAATAGTGCTTCGGATAACGCCCCTTCAGATCCTTCTTCACCTCGGCGTAGGTGCTGCGCCAGAAGTTCGCCAGGTCCTGCGTCACCTGCACCGGCCGCCGCGCCGGTGACAGTAGATGCAACTTCACCACCTGCCGCCCGCCGGCAATTCGCGGCGTCTCGGCCAGGCCAAACAACTCCTGCAAGCGCACCGCGAGAATCGGTGGGTGCTCACTGTAATCCAGACGAATCGAGGAACCCGACGGCACGCTCAGATGATGCGGCGCCAGTTCATCGAGTTGCTGCGGCAGCGGCCATGGCAGCAGATTGCGCACGATGCTCGACAGGTCCAGATTGGCGAAATGACTGAGTCGCGAGACTTTGCCCAGATACGGCATCAGCCAGTGTTCGAGGGTTTTCAGCAACGTCGCGTCGCTGACATCCGGCCATTGGCTTTCGCCTTTGCCGTGCAGGTCGAGCTGACGCAACAGCGCCACTCGCGCCTGCCACTGGCGTAGTTCCGGGGTCCATGGCAGCAGTTCCAGACCTTTACGCCGCACCAGATTGACCAGCGCTTGGCTGCGCGCATTTTCGTCGAGACCGGTCAGCGGTTCGCGGCTGAGGATCAGTTCGCCAACCTTGCGCTGACGCTCGGCGCGCAGTACGCCTTCGCGTTCGTCCCAGTCCAGTTGATCGACGCTGTGCACTTGCTCGGCGAGCACCGAATCGAACAGCGCCGGATCAAAATCCGCCGCCAGATAAATCCGCTCCTCGCGCTGGCCCTGACGGCTGCCGAGATCGGCGATGACGATCCATGCTTGTTTCATCAGGCTGTCGGCTTCGGCGAACAGCGCGGCGCGACCGTTGGCCAGACGATATTCGGCGCCACCGGCCCGCCGTTGCTGAGCGACACGATCCGGGTAGGCCAGCGCCAACAACGCGCCGAGCCAGCGTGGATGATCGGGATCGCTGACCGGCTCGGTGGCTTTGCCGCGCAGATAACCGCGATATTGCCGTGCCAGTTGCCGCGCACGCTGCACGCCGCCCTGCGCCCCACGGGCCGCACGCTCCTCGCCGGACAACAACACCAGACGGCTATGCAGATCCGCGCCCGCACCACGCAAAATATCGCGTTCGCCGAGCAGTGCGGCAACGTCGCAAGCCATGGTCGCCAGCCCCAATGCCTGACCGCGCAGCAGCAAATGCGCGATGCGCGGATGCGCCGGCAATTCGGCCATCGCCTGCCCGTGGCGATTGAGGGTTTCACCGTCCAGCGCCCCGAGACGCTGCAACAGATCCTGCGCCTGTGCATAGGCTGCGGCTGGCGGCACATCGAGCCAGACCAGATCCTGCGGCGTCACGCCCCAACGACCGAGTTGCAGCGCCAGCCCGGCCAGGTCCGCCGAGAGAATTTCCGCACTGCCATAGGCCGCCAGTTGTTCGTGTTGATCCTGCGACCACAAGCGATAACACACCCCCGGTTCCAAGCGACCGGCGCGGCCGGCGCGCTGGGTGGCGCTGGCCTTGGAGATGCGCTGGGTGTCGAGTCGGGTCATGCCGCTGCCCGGATCGAAACGCGGCACCCGCGCCAGTCCGGCATCGATCACCACGCGCACGCCGTTGATAGTCAGGCTGGTCTCGGCAATATTGGTCGCCAGCACCACTTTGCGCTGGCCGGCCGGGGCCGAATCAATGGCGGCGCGTTGCGCGTTCAGGTCGAGTTCACCGTGCAGCGGGCACAGCAACACGTTGCTGCTCTCGCCGATGGCATCCGCCAGTTGTTGATGAACGCGACGGATCTCCGCTTGCCCCGGCAAGAACACCAGCAGGCTGCCGGTTTCATCGTTCAGCGCTTCGAGCACAGTTTGTGTCACGCGCTGATCGATGTATTCGCCGGGCTGAAACGGCCGGCCCCAGCGCATCGTCACCGGGTACATGCGGCCTTCGCTGCGCAGGATCGGCGCGTCGTCGAGCAATCCGGACAAGCGCTCGCCTTCGAGCGTGGCCGACATCAGCAAAATCTTCAGCGGCTGTTCATCGCGAAACAGCTCGCGACCGTTCAGACTCAGCGCCAACGCGAGGTCGGCGTCGAGGCTGCGCTCGTGGAATTCGTCGAAGATCAGCAGACCCACGCCGTCCAGCGCCGGATCGTCCTGCAAGCGCCGGGTGAGGATGCCTTCGGTGACCACTTCGATTCGGGTGTTGGGACCGACCTTGCTGTCGAGGCGGATGCGATAACCGACGGTTTCGCCGACCTTCTCCCCGAGTTCACTGGCCAATCGTTCGGCAGCAGCGCGGGCGGCGAGTCGCCGTGGTTCGAGCATGAGGATGGTCTGCCCGTTCAGCCATGCTTCATTGAGCAGGGCCAAAGGCACGCGGGTGGTTTTACCGGCGCCGGGCGGTGCTTCGAGCACGGCTTCGTTGCGTGTCGCCAAGGCTTCACGCAGGGCGGGTAAAACTTCGTCGATGGGTAAAGAAATCATGCTGGCTCCAGAACAGAGGGCCGAGTATAACGGCGAACTGCCGGGCGTTCGTCAGGGTCTTAACTTCACCCGACTACGCTTCGTTAATAGATGACTCAGGAGATTTCCCATGCGCTTACCTTTTCGCCTGATTGGCGGTGTACTGGTTGCCACCCTGCTTACGCAAATCACCGCGTGCGGTTCGATTTTCTATCCCGACCGGCGTGGCCAGATCGATGGCAAGATTGACCCGGCGATTGCCGTGCTCGATGCCGTCGGCCTGTTGTTCTACATCGTTCCCGGCCTGATTGCGTTTGCCGTGGACTTCGCCACTGGCGCGATCTATTTCGAACCGGGCCACACCGCCCAAGTTGATCCGGCCAAGCTCAAGCAAGCCATCGGCCCCGACGGTCAGGTCGATAACCTCAAGTTGCAGGCGATTCTCGAAAGCGAGTTGGGCCGTAACTTGCCACTGGATGATCCGCGCCTGATCCAGCACAAGGGCAGCACTCAGCAACTGGCGATGTACGGCCTGCAACCTGCCGCATAAGGAATCGATGCACCCATGACATCCAGCCCCGAACACGCCCGCCTGCTGCGACTGGCAACCCGCGCCTCGGTGGCGGTGGCCTGCACGCTTATCGTCGCCAAAGCCATCGCCTGGTGGCTGAGCGGCTCGGTAAGCATGCTCGCCGGCCTCACCGACTCGGCGCTGGATGGCGTGGCGTCGGTGCTCAATCTGCTCGCGGTGCATTACGCGCTGCGTCCGGCGGACGACGATCATCGTTATGGGCACGGCAAAGCGGAATCGCTGGCCGGCATGGCGCAGGCGCTGTTCATTGGCGGCAGTGCTGTGCTGATTGCGTTTCAGGCTTATGAGCGACTGAACGACCCGCAGCCGCTGGGTGCACCGTGGCTGAGCATCGGTGTGATCGTATTCTCGCTCGCACTGACGGCGGCGCTGCTGATGTTGCAGCACCGGGTGATCAAGGCGACCGGCTCCAACGCCGTGCGCGCGGACTCGCTGCATTATCGTTCGGACATGCTGCTCAACGGCAGCATTCTGATTGCGCTGGTGTTGGCGGGAATGGGTTTCGAGCAACTGGATGCGTGGTTTGGTCTGGGAATCGCCGCGTACATTCTGTGGAGCGCCATTCAGATCGCGCGGGAAAGTTTTTCCGTGTTGATGGATGAAGAACTGCCGACGGACGTCAGCCAGCACATGCTCGAACTGGCTTGCGGTGTGCCCGGCGTATTGGGCGCGCATGATCTGCGCACGCGGATTTCCGGCAATCACTGGTTCGTGCAGTTGCATCTGGAATTGCCGGGGGAACTGACGCTGTCAGTCGCCCACGGCATCAGCGATCAGGCGGCAGACGCCATTCACGCCGCCTACCCACGGGCCGAAGTGCTGGTGCACGCCGACCCGCAGGAAGTGGTTAACGCCGCTCGGGCTCAGAAGTTGACCTGATAACCGCGACTGCTCAAGCAACTGCCCTGAGCCTGGCGGTAAGCCTGAACCACTCCGGGCGCTGGTTGATAGGTCGCGGTGCGCGGATCGAAACCGCTTTGCTGCACCGCGTACTGATAGCACTGATAACCGTCCTGCTGCACTTGCTGCGGCGACTGGCCGTTGGCCGGATACGCTTCGACGTCATAGCCATTGCCGGTGGGCTGCGGTTGCTGCTGCACCGGCGGTTCGACCACCACGTAATCCTGCGTCGCTTGCTGGTAGGCGTAATACGAGCCGGCCGCGAGGAACAGTAGCGATCCGCCAATCCACACTTCTCGCGCATAATCCGGCAGGTACTGCGTGCGAATCCCGCGCGGCGGTTGAACCACGATGTAACGCGGGCCCTGCGGGCGATACCAGTAGCCGCCGGAGTAGAAATAATCCTGGCCGCGATACGGCACGCGGTAGTCACGATCCGGGAACCGGTCGATCACATGCCCCGGCCGATATTGCGGGCCAGGCCCCCAGCCGTTGCCGTGTCCCTGTGGGCGACCGGGCCAGCGATTGTCGTTGGGACGATTACCGGTCTGCCATTGCTGGTTGTGGCCGTTTTGTGGGCGCTCGTCGCGGTAGTAACCTTGGCGTGGTTCCTGAGTCTGGCGCACGGCATCGGGGCGCGGCTGGATCGGCAGGCTGTTGGCCGGCAATTGCGGCGGCGGAGGCGGCTGGCGCACCGGGTTGGGGTTGTACGCCGGACGGTTCTGGTTTTGGTTCTGGTTCTGCCATTGGCCGTTATGCTGCGGCTGACCGTTGTGCTCGAACTGGCGGCTGTTGTCGCCACGGATGATTTCGTTGTTCTGCGGGCTGCGGCTCTCGGGATCATCGGCAAGTGCTTGCGCACCGACACTCACACACAGCAAACCAACACCGGCCAGCTGCCAGATGCGCGACTTCATGAAATTCCTCACTGCGGCTCAGGCCTGTGATTAAGAATGGCGTGTAGCTAAGACCGGGCAAATACACACCGGGTTCTGCTACAGGTTATCAGTCACGCAACTTATTTATTGAGCGCTGGGGCAGCAAATCGCGCGCAAGAAAAAAGGGAGACCCGTCGGCCTCCCTTCTAGAGAATTGCGTCCTGGCTCGACGCTTATGACGTCGGCTCACCTCACGCCGTCTTGTGGACAGTGTGCAGCTCGGGGGCCGGCCCAGCCCCGGTGGGGGTGGCGGCCGCGGAAGGCCGGATTGGGCGGGCCGCGTGGACTGTGTTACCGAGCAGTGATTCTAGTGTTAAGAATAGGCCCGAGGCTGCGACACAGGATTGCGAAGATTGCTCGAATAAACACCACTTGCGCAATTTTTAACCCTGGATAGATAATCCGCCGCAATAGTTACGACAAAGGACCGATTGATGAGCAAACTCGACCGTTACGACCTGAGCATTCTGGCGGAATTGCAGCGCGACGCCCGCATCTCCAACCAGGAGCTGGCCGAGCGCATCGGTCTGTCGCCCTCGCCGTGCTCGCGCCGGGTCAAGCAGCTGGAAGACGACGGCTACATCTCGCGTCAGGTCGCGCTGCTGGATCGCAAGATGCTTGGTCTGAGCCTGACGGCTTATGTACTGATCGGCATGGATCGGCACACGCCGGAGCGTTTCGAGAATTTCGAAGCGGCGATTCGCACGTTGCCGCAGGTGTTGGAATGCAGTCTGGTGACGGGCGTGGATGCTGACTATCAGTTGAAGGTGGTGGTGCCGGACATGGATCACTACCAGAAACTGCTGCTGGGGCATTTGACGCGGATTGACGGGGTGACGAGTGTGCGCTCGAGCTTTGTGTTGAATCAGGTGCTCAACAGCACTGAACTGCCCCTCACTCATCTGCGTAGCTGATGACGCCATCGCGGGCAAGCCACGCTCCCACAGGTTACGCGCTGATCGCAATATCGTGATCAACACAAAACTTGTGGGAGCGTGGCTTGCCCGCGATAGCGTCAGCACAGACAACCAATGACTGCGGCAGGTCAATGCTCGACGATTCACCCATGGCGTATAATCCCGCCCGCCCTTTCAGCCCCAACTGCGCCGGAGAACCCCGATGGATCCTGCACTACTTGAAGAGTGGATGATGACCGGCCTGGTCAGCATCCTGATCATTTTCATGGGTTTCATCGTCTGGGATCTGGCGAAGAAGTCCAAGGCAGGGCGCTTTGGCTCGTTCATTCTGTTTTTCGTGCTGGGCCTGGGCGTGGCCGCGTTCATCATCAAAAGCGTGGTGATCGGCCTGATCGAATCCGGCGCCTTATAAGCGTGCCGGCGCTTCTTTCCACTGGCCCTGATCGAGCCCTTCGATGCTCCAGTCGCCAATCCTGACCCGCACCAGACGCAAGGTCGGCAAACCCACTGCCGCGGTCATCCGCCGAACCTGACGATTACGCCCCTCGCGAATCACCAATTCCAGCCAACTGGTCGGCACACTTTTGCGAAAGCGTACGGGCGGGTTGCGTGGCCACAGCTCAGGTTCGTCGAGTTGTCGCGCCTCGGCCGGCAAGGTCATGCCGTCATTCAGCTCAACGCCATCGCGCAAACGCTGCAACTGTTCGGCAGTCGGCTCGCCTTCGACTTGCACCCAATAGGTTTTCGCCAGTTTGTGTTTCGGATCGGCGATCCGCGCCTGCAACTGTCCATCGTTGGTCAGCAGCAGCAAACCTTCGCTGTCGCGATCCAGCCGCCCCGCCGGATAAATTCCCGGCACGTCGATGTAATCCTTGAGCGTCGCCCGCCCTTCGCCGTCGCTGAATTGCGTCAGCACATCGAACGGTTTGTTGAACAGGATCAGCTTCGGCTCGGCCGGCGGTGCTTTGGCGACGCGGCGCGCGGCGGACGGAGCTGGCTTCGCGCCGGGGTGACGGGAAGGTGGACGTGGGGGACGCGACATAAGAAAGAAGACATTTAGCGATCAGGGCTGACAATGCTAGTGCCCCGACCGCCAAATGACCACGACAAACCGTTAGCGGAACGGCGGCTCGTCGAAGCTGCGCAGTTTGCGCGAGTGCAGCGAGTTGAGTTCGGTGCGCAGCAGATCCACCGCTTCGATGCCGATCTTCAAGTGCTGGCTGACCGCACGTTCGTAGAACGCGTTGGCCGAACCTGGCAGTTTGATTTCGCTGTGCAGCGGTTTGTCCGATACGCAGAGCAACGTGCCGTACGGCACGCGCAGGCGATAACCCTGTGCGGCAATCGTGCCGCTTTCCATGTCCACCGCCACGGCGCGGGACAGGTTGATCAACGGTCGCTCCTGGGCCCAGCGCAACTCCCAGTTACGGTCGTCGTAGGTCAGCACGGTGCCGGTGCGCAGGCGTTTTTTCAGGTCGTCGCCCTTCTCGCCGGTGATGTTGGCGGCCGCTTGTTGCAGCGCCATTTGCACTTCGGCGAGTGCCGGGATCGGAATGTTCGGCGGCACCACGCGGTCGAGAATCCCGTCGCGGCGCATGTAGGCGTGGGCCAGCACGTAGTCGCCAATGGTCTGCGACTGACGCAAACCGCCGCAGTGACCGATCATCAGCCAGCAATGCGGACGCAGCACGGCCAAATGGTCGGTGATGTTCTTGGCGTTGGATGGGCCGACGCCGATGTTGACCAGCGTCACCCCGTGGCCATCGCTGGCGATCAGGTGATAGGCCGGCATCTGGTAACGGTGCCAGACCACGCCGGCAGCAATCGCCGAGGCTTCTCCATGATCCATGCCCTTCTCGATGATCACGTTGCCGGGCAAAACCATGCGCACGAAACGCGGGTCGCTGCGCAGTTGCTCCAAGCCGTGGACGATGAACTGGTCAACGTAGCGGTGATAGTTGGTCAGCAGAATCCAAGGTTGCACATGACGCCAATCGCTGCCGGTGTAGTGCACCAGTCGGCGCAGCGAGAAGTCCACCCGCGCTGCGTCGAACAGCGCCAGCGGCAATGGATCGGTGTTTTCCCAATCGTAGAGACCGTCGGCAATGCCATCGGTGGCGGCGGACAGGTCGGTGCTCGGGAACACTCGCGCCAGCACGGCAGCGGTGACGCCGGAGCCAGCCAGTTCATCGCCCTGCTCGACCACGTACGGATACGGAATGTTCTGCTGGCTGACGCCGACCTCCACGGTGACGGTGAAGTCGTGCATCAACGGCACCAGCTGTTCCAGCAGGTATTTGCGGAAGGCTTTTGGATGGGTGACGGTGACGCTGTAGGTGCCCGGCAATTGCACTTTGGCGTAAGCGCGGGTGGTCTGCGGGACTTCGCCATGGCAATGATAGGTCAGTCGCAGTTCGGGATAACGGAACAGGGCGCGCTGCGCGGCGTCCGGCTCGACGCGATCCTTGAGGTAACGCTTGAGCGCCGAGTTCAGCGCAGTCGTGGCCTGCTCATGCAGTTCGGCCAGACGATCCACGGCTTGTTCGGCGGTTGCAACGACAATAAACGCTTCGGTCACGATCAGCTTCCTGTGTTCTGACTTGCAGAGCTTCATCTTGCCTGCATCGTGGCGCGACGGGAACAGTGGCATGTTGGCAACCACACAATATGTGGGCCGCCACAATCACTGTAGGAGCTGCCGCAGGCTGCGATCTTTTGATCTTGTCTTTAAATCTACAGATCAAAAGATCGCAGCCTTCGGCAGCTCCTACACGGGAATTGTGTTGGATCAGAAAGATTGTGGGGTTGAGCGGGCGACGATGGCTTCGACATCCAGCCCACGCGGCAACGCACCATAAACCCGGCCACCACCACTCAGGCGACTGGCGATGAACGCATCGCTGACCGCTGAATTCCCAGCCTCGAGCAACAGCTTGGCTTGCAGCCCCAAGGCAATGTCCTCGGTCAACTGCCGCGCCCGATACTGAATGTCACTGGTATCTTTGAACGACGCCTGCAACTGCTGGATATGCGCCGCCAGGCGTTTATCGCCATGCCCGTCGCCCATCTCGCTGAACAACACATCAAGCACGCCCGGCTCTTTCGACAGTGCTCGCAACACATCCAGACACTGCACGTTACCCGAGCCTTCCCACGTCGAATTGACCGGCGCCTCGCGGTACAGGCGCGGCAGGATGCCGTCTTCGACATAGCCAGCGCCACCCATGCATTCGGCCGCTTCGTTGATCATTGCCGGCGCGCGTTTGCAGATCCAGTATTTACCCACCGCCGTCACCAGCCGGGCGAATTGCGCTTCGTGGCGATCGTCCAGATGATCCAGCGCCTTGCCCATGCGCAGACTCAGCGCCAGCGCCGCTTCGCTTTCCAGCGCCAGATCGGCCAGTACGTTTTGCATCAACGGTTGTTCGCTGAGCAGTTTGCCGCCGACCGTGCGATGCGCACAGTGATGGCTGGCCTGAGTCAGGGCCTGACGCATCAATGCGCTGGAGCCGACCATGCAATCGAAACGGGTCATCGCGACCATTTCAATAATCGTCGGCACACCGCGCCCTTCTTCGCCGACCATCCACGCCAGCGCGCCACGGAACTCGACTTCGCTGGAAGCGTTCGAGCAATTGCCGAGTTTGTTTTTCAGACGCTGAATGTAGAACTGATTGCGCGTGTCGTCCGGGCGATGGCGCGGCAGCAGGAAACAGGTCAGGCCCTTGTCGGTCTGCGCCAGCGTCAGGAACGCATCGCACATCGGCGCCGAGCAAAACCACTTGTGCCCGACCAGTTCATAAGCCTGACCCGGCCCACTGGCGCCGACCGGATAAGCCTTGGTGGTGTTGGCGCGCACATCGGTGCCGCCCTGTTTCTCGGTCATGGCCATGCCGATGGTCACGCCAGCCTTGTGCGCCATGCCGATGTTGCGCGGGTCGTATTCAGTAGCGAGGATTTTCGGCAGCCATTGTTCGGCCAGATTCGGCTGCAAGCGCAGCGCCGGCACACTGGCGAAGGTCATGGTCAGCGGACAACCGCTGCCGGCCTCGGCCTGACTGTGCAGATAACTCATGGATGCACGCGCGACATGCGCGCCGTCCTGTGGATGCGCCCACGGTAGCGAAGTCAGGCCATGTTCAATCGCAGTGCGCATCAGTTGGTGATAAGCGGGATGAAATTCCACCAGATCGATGCGATGACCGTAGCGGTCGTGGCTGGCGAATACCGGTTTGTTTTGATTGGCGAGGAACCCGGCTTCCATCAACGGCCCGCCGGCCAGTGCGCCGTAGGCATCGATGCGCGACTCGGCCCACCCGGCCCCGAAGCGCCGCGACCACTCTTGCAACGGCAGGTCGATGCGGTACAGGTTGCTGCCGTCCAGCGACGGCGGCTGGTTGGTGACGTCGTGGGTTTCGGCGAACTGATGCAGGTTCATGACGGGGCTCCTTTGGTCAGCCAGAGCCTCAGTTAAGCACCGCACCGAGGCTGATCAAAGTGTCATATCGGCCTAAATGACGGCGCTTTCACCCCATCAAACGCACAGCACTCGTCGCTCAAGCGCGGCGCGCAAGTCTTCGAATTTCACCGGTTTGCTCAGGTAATCGATCAACGCGCCGGTCGCGCAATGCTCGCGATCCGGATTCAGCGCGATCATGAACACCGGCAGGTGCGCGCATCCCGGCAAGTCACGAATGCGGCAGCACAACGAAGCGCCATCGAGGTTCGGCAACTGGCAATCGATCAGCACCGCGTCGAACGGCTCACGCCCCAGATAATCCAGTGCCGCCGTAGCATTGTCGGCCGTGCGGACGCGAAAGCCGAGCTTGAGCAGCATGCCGCGCATCACCAGTTGATTGACGCTGTTGTCGTCCACCAGCAGCACCGTGCAATCCTGCGGCGCGCGCTCGGCGCCCCGAATCATCGAGGGCGCCGCTTCCACCACCGGTAACTCGAACTTCACGTCCAGTTGAAAGCGGCTACCGCTGCCAGGCTCGGAACGGTGCGTGAGTTTGCCGCCGAGCAATTCAACCAATTGACGACAAATCGCCAGACCGACGCCCAACCCGCCATATTCGCGTGTCATCGAACCGTCGAGCTGGAAGAAACGCTGATACAGGGTCGCCTCGCCCAAATCGGTAAAGCCGATGCCGGTGTCGATCACTGCGAACGTCAGCGCCATCCGATCACCCTCCGCCGGTTTGCCGGTGACGCGCAGCGCCAGACCGCCAACGCGGGTGAACTTGATCGCGTTATCCAGCAGGCATTCGAGGCATTGCGCGAGTTTCGCGCTATCGCCATACAAGCGATCCGGTAGGGTCGGCAGCACCTCGACTTTGAAGTCCAGGGACTTGGCCGCCGCGTTGCCGTCGAATTGCGCACGCAGCGCCTCGACCACCCCGCGCAGGCTGAAGCTGCCCGATGCAACCTTGAGCTTGCCGGCCTGCAATTCGGTGAGGGTGAGGATGCCGTTGACCATGCGCATCATGTCCCGCGCGGAACTGGCGGCGGTCTGTTGGTATTGCTCCAGCTCCGAATCCATCTCCACGGTCTGCATCAGTTCCAGCGAACCGATCACACCGTTCATCGGCGTACGCAATTCGTGGGTCAGGGTGGCGAGGAATTCATCCTTGAGTTTGTTGCTGTGCGCCAGTTGCTGGTTGAGCACTTCGAGTTTTTGCCCGGCATCGAACAAGGTCTGCGCCTGCTGCTCGCGCATCGCGTTGATGCGGTCGGCCAGCGCCAGCGACAGCAGCGCCACTTCGATCGCCGAGCCGATCTGGCTGGCGTACATGGTCAGGAACACGTTGGGCAGCAAGCCGAGGACCATCATCGTGTTGACCACGCCACCGAGCAGGAACGCCGACCAGGCGATGATGAAGTAACGCGCCACGCGCAGCCCGCGCCACCAGGCGAGAATCCCGGCGGCGAAGATCACCACGGTGAAGGTCAGCGCCAGCGTCGTCGCCAGGCGCAGGGCCAGCGCATAACTGGTCATCAGCGACAGACCGACCACCAAGGCGCCGAAGGCGATCAGCGCGATCAGCACGCGATCAAGCCAAGGGCTGTAGATTTTGGTCTGCAGGAAACTGCGGGCGAACTGGCTGCCGAACAGCCCGGCGCAACCAATAAAAAACGGCGTGGAGGCGTTAGCCCACCACGGATTGTCCGGCCAGAAATACTCGACCGCCGCGCCGTTCACCGACAATTGATAGAGGCCGAACGAGCCGATGTAGAAGATGTAATACAGGTAGCTGGTGTCGCGCACGCTGAGGTAGATGAACAGGTTGTAGACCAGCATCCCCAGCAGCACGCCATAAATGATGCCCAGCACGTACAGGCGCACCGGCTGATCTTCGAGATACGCGGTACTCGACCACAAAGTGACCGGCGCCTGAATCGAGCCTTCGCTGGACATCCTTAAATAGACGGTTTGTTGCTGGTCAGGCTTGAACGTCAGATCGAACAGGTAATTGTTCTGGCGAATCTCGCGACTGGCGAACGGCAACGCGTCACCGGTCTGGCGCACCAGACGGAACTCGCCATTCGCGTCGGGCAAGTACAGATCGAGATGATCGAGCGGCGGATACGCCAGTTCCAGCAGCCACGTGCGCTGGGCGGCGGGATTGCTCGGGCGGTAGTGCAGATCGATTTTCAGCCAGAACGCCGAGCGCGAGTAACCGGCATTCAGCGTGGCTTTGTCGTGAGCTTTGAAGTTGCCGGCAGCGGCTTGCGCACGCACGTCGGCAATGCTCGCCGTGCCGCTCGCGTCTTCAAACACTTGCAGGGATCGCCCGAGCGGGAGGCTCTGGGTGAATTCGTCGAATTCGACGGCGTTTGCCAGGAGGGGCAAACACAACAGCAACATCAAAAAATAGCGCATTGAAGCCCCAGCGTGGCTCGTCCGGTTGTGTCAGGAAGCCCCCCATTCCTTTTGAGTAGACGTACAACCGGTATCAAATGTTATTGGTTTGGATCCAGCCTAGCATAGCCGCTGATGGCCATTGAGCACCATTGAAATATTTCCTACAAAGGCTCTAGAACGGGCGTTCCAGAGCAGATGCGCGGGCTAGAGCTGTTGAGTCGGTCAGAATGTTCGGTGCGATGTGCTTTTGTGGCGAGGGGATTTATCCCCGTTGGGCTGCGAAGCGGCCCCAAAACCTGCGATGAGGTTTTTCCTGACACACCGCATAGGCTGGATTTACGACTGCTGCGCAGCCGAACGGGGATAAATCCCCTCGCCACAATGTATCGGCAAGCCTGTGCGCCACTGAACCGGAAAAAGATGTTTGGTGGTAAGCTCGCGCACCATGAATATCTACAGCTCCCGCCCCGTTGTCCTCTGTCTCTCCGGCCACGACCCCAGTGGTGGCGCCGGCTTGCAGGCAGATATCGAATCCTTGCTCGCGCAGGGTTGTCATGCGGCGCCGGCCGTCACCGCCCTGACTGTGCAAGACACGGTCAACGTCACGGACTTCCGCGTCCTCGACCGCGAATGGGTGCTGGCGCAGGCGAATGCCGTGCTCAACGACTCCGAAGTCGCCGCAGTCAAACTGGGCATGCTCGGTTCGCTGGAGATGGTCGACACCATCGTCGAGCTGCTCTCAGCGCATCCGCATCTGCCAGTGGTCTGCGATCCGGTACTGCGCGCCGGTGGCGGCGGACGGCTGGGCAAGGACGAAGTCGGCTATGCGATGCGCGAACGTCTGCTGCCGCTGTCGATCATCGCCACACCGAATCTTCCGGAAGCGCGAATCCTCGCCGAACTGCCGGAAGGCACTGCGGATGAGTGCGCGGAAAAGCTCCTGCCGTTCGTCAAGAATCTGCTGATCACTGGCGGGCATGGCGACGAAACTGAAATCCACAATCGCCTGTACAGCCGCGACGGTCTGCGCGAAACCTTCTATTGCCAGCGTTTGCCAGGCAGCTATCACGGGTCCGGTTGCACCCTGGCCAGCGCCTTGGCCGGTCGACTGGCCCAAGGCGAAGACCTTACCAGCGCCGTGCGCAGCGCCCTCGATTACACTTGGCGCACCTTGCGCGATGCCGAACAACTGGGCAAAGGCCAGTTCGTGCCGCGTCGTCTGCCGCTGGATTTCTGCTCGTAACGTCGTGAGGTGTGCCTGATGAAACTCCGTGGCCTGTATGCCATCACCGACAGCCAATTGCTGGCCGGCAAGTTTCTGTCTTACGTGGAGGCGGCGCTCGAAGGCGGCGTCACCCTGCTGCAATACCGCGACAAGAGCAGCGACGAGGCTCGGCGCTTGCGCGAGGCCGAAGCACTGCGCGATCTGTGCGAGCGCTACAAGACGCAACTGATCATCAACGATGACGCCGAACTCGCTGCACGGCTGAACGTCGGCGTGCACCTCGGGCAGACCGACGGCCCGCTGTCGCCGACCCGCGCCCTGCTCGGCTCGAAAGCGATCATCGGTTCGACCTGCCACGCGCAGATTGCGCTGGCCGAACAAGCGGCAAAGGAAGGCGCGAGTTACGTCGCCTTCGGCCGTTTCTTCAACTCCAACACCAAACCCGGTGCGCCGACGTGCGGCCTCGATCTGCTCGATGAGGCCAAGCGCACGCTGCATCTGCCGATCTGCGCGATTGGCGGCATCAGCCTGGATAACGCCGCGCCGCTGGTGGCCCACGGCGTCGATCTGCTGGCCGTGGTGCATGGCCTGTTCGGTGCCGAGAGCACAGCAGAAGTGACGCGCCGCGCCCGCGCATTCAACGAATTGTTCAAATCCTGATTTCTGAGAGCCCGATCATGTCTCGTTCCGAAACCCTGTTTGCCAACGCCCAGAAACACATTCCCGGTGGCGTCAACTCGCCGGTTCGCGCATTCAAGAGCGTTGGCGGCACGCCGCTGTTCTTCAAACACGCCGAAGGCGCCTACGTCACTGACGAAGACGACAAGCGTTATGTCGATTACGTCGGTTCCTGGGGGCCGATGATCCTCGGCCACAGCCATCCGGAAGTGCTCGACGCAGTGCGCAATCAGCTGCAACACGGCCTGTCCTACGGCGCACCGACGGCGATGGAAACCGAGATGGCCGATCTGGTCTGCTCGCTGGTGCCATCGATGGAAATGGTGCGCATGGTCAGCTCCGGCACCGAAGCGACCATGAGCGCGATCCGCCTGGCCCGTGGTTACACCGGTCGCGACAGCATCATCAAGTTCGAAGGCTGCTACCACGGCCACTCCGACAGCCTGCTGGTCAAGGCCGGCTCCGGTGCATTGACCCAAGGCGTGCCAAGCTCGGCCGGTGTGCCGGCGGCGTTCGCCAAACACACCCTGACCCTGCCGTTCAACGACATCGACGCCGTTGAAAAAATGCTCGCGGAAGTCGGCCAGGAAGTGGCGTGCATCATCGTCGAGCCTGTGGCCGGCAACATGAACTGCGTGCCACCGGCACCAGGCTTCCTTGAAGGCCTGCGCACCCTTTGTGACAAGCATGGCGTGGTGCTGATTTTCGACGAAGTGATGACTGGTTTTCGCGTAGCCCTCGGCGGTGCTCAAGCGCACTACGGGGTGAACCCGGACCTGACCACCTTCGGCAAGATCATCGGCGGCGGCATGCCGGTTGGCTGCTTCGGTGGCAAACGCGCAATCATGGAACGCATCGCGCCGCTCGGCCCGGTGTATCAGGCAGGTACTTTGTCCGGCAACCCGTTGGCCATGGCCGCCGGCCTGACCACGCTGCGCCTGATCAGCCGTCCGGGCTTCCACGCCGAACTGACCGATTACACCACGCGTCTGCTCGACGGCTTGCAGCAGCGTGCTGACGCGGCGGGCATTCCGTTCGTAACTACTCAGGCTGGCGGCATGTTCGGCCTGTATTTCAGCGGCGCTGACGACATTGTTACGTTTGAAGACGTGATGGCCAGCGACGCTGCGCTGTTCGGGCGCTTCTTCCACTTGATGCTCGAAGGTGGCGTGTACCTCGCACCGAGCGCCTTCGAAGCCGGTTTCACCTCGATCGCTCACGGCGACGCCGAGTTGAAAATCACCCTCGATGCCGCCGAGCGCGCCTTCGCTGCACTGAAGTAATTGCCGGACCGCTGACGTTGGCCATTGCCGACGTCAGCATTTACCTACACCCCCGCCCTTTTTCCGACGCCGCTGCCAAAAATCTCCCCTAAAGTGGGCGATATATTCCCCGCGCAGCAGAAAATCGAGTAAAGACTTTGTAAGGTTGGCCCTGCTTATTTCATAATGCGCGCTTATTGGATCCCTCGACGGGTCCGCGTGCCCTTCAGAGGTAAGTCGATTCTCATGAACCGCACCGGCCGCACCCTTGCATTGGGCTGCCTGTTGCTCCTTCAGCCCCTGCTCGCACATGCACAAGCAGGCGGCAACTCGTTGTTGATCCCGGCGATGGGTCGTTGCACCCTCAATACTCAGCCGCAAGACGTCACGCAGGCGCTCGCTGCCTGCCAAAAGGCTGCGGATGAAGGCGACGCGCAGGCGCAATACGAGTTGGGTGAGTTCTACTACGACGGCAAGAATGCGCCGCGCGACCTCAATCAAGCCCTGAGCTATTTCGAGAAGGCCTCACTGCTAGGCCACGCCCAGGCACAATTCAAGCTCGGCACGATGTTCTTCCACGGCGAAGGCGTGCAAGCGAATAACATCCAGGCTTATATCGTGCTGAAGATGGCGGCGGTCAACGGCGCGGAAGACGCGCTGGATACGGCTGACGAAGTGTCCGAGAAAATGTCCCGCGAAGATCTCGAAACCGCCACCCAGGTACTCGGGCAGATTTTCCGCAAATACCTGATGGAATTGCAGAGCGCCGACGGCCGTACGCCGTTTTCGCCATTGCCTTAATCGCTGCAAGATCCTGTCGAAAGAGGATTTACTGTGGCGAGGGGATTTATCCCCGTTCGGCTGCGCAGCAGTCGCAGTACAGTCACTGCGGTGAGTCAGACAGAACGAATTGGCAGAACTTGGGGCGGCTTCGCCACCCAACGGGGATAAATCCCCTCGCCACAAAAACCCTGCATCACGCGTTACTTACTTCTCAGGCATCGGCACCGGGAATGGCATCACATTGCCAACCCCGCCGCGCGCTTCGCTGATTTTCGGTGTGCCGAGGCGCTCCACTTCGTCGATGCGCACAATCGAATGCATCGGCACAAAGCTGCGCACCACGCCTTCGAACTGCGCCTTGAGCTTTTCTTCGCTCGGATCGACGACCACCTGAGTGCGCTCGCCAAAGACGAATTCTTCCACTTCCAGGAAGCCCCACAGATCACTTTGATAGATCTGCTTGGCGTACATTTCGAACACCTGACCCTGGTTGAGGAAAATCACCTTGTAGATTGGAGCTTCGCGTTTGGTCATGGCGGGCGGAAACACATCGGGGATAAAAATGAGGGCGCGAACTATAGCATAGCCGCCGGACGCGCAGCGGTAGGAACCTGGGGACATGTTCCCTATAATGCGCGGTTCTTTGAATCACGTGACGATCCGAATCCATGGCCAAGAAGCTTTACATCGAAACCCACGGTTGCCAGATGAACGAGTACGACAGCTCGCGCATGGTCGATCTGCTGGGTGAACATCAGGCCCTGGAAGTGACGGCCCGCGCCGAAGACGCCGACGTGATTCTGCTCAACACCTGCTCGATCCGCGAACGCGCCCAGGATCGGGTCTACTCCCAGCTCGGCCGCTGGCGCGAACTGAAACTGGCCAACCCGGAGATGGTGATTGCCGTCGGCGGCTGCGTGGCCAGTCAGGAAGGCGCGGCGATCCGTGATCGCGCCCCGTATGTCGACGTGGTGTTTGGCCCGCAGACCCTGCACCGCCTGCCGGAAATGATCGACGCTGCACGCATTACCAAACTGCCGCAAGTCGACGTCTCGTTCCCGGAAATCGAAAAATTCGACCACTTGCCCGAGCCGCGCATCGACGGCCCAAGCGCCTATGTCTCGGTGATGGAAGGTTGCAGCAAGTACTGCACGTTCTGCGTGGTGCCTTACACCCGTGGCGAAGAAGTCAGCCGACCGTTCGACGACGTACTGGCGGAGATCATCCACCTCGCTGAAAACGGCGTACGCGAAGTGACTCTGCTCGGGCAGAACGTCAACGGCTATCGCGGCACCACCCACGATGGGCGCCTGGCCGATCTGGCGGAGCTGATCCGCGTGGTGGCCGCCGTCGATGGCATCGACCGCATTCGCTACACCACTTCGCATCCACTGGAGTTTTCCGACAGCCTGATCCAGGCCCACGCTGATGTGCCGGAGCTGGTCAAACACCTGCACTTGCCGGTGCAATCGGGTTCCGACCGGATCCTGTCAGCGATGAAGCGCAACCACACTGCGCTCGAGTACAAATCCAAGCTGCGCAAACTGCGCGCGGCGGTGCCGGGGATCTGCATCAGTTCGGACTTCATCGTCGGCTTCCCGGGCGAGACCGAGAAAGATTTCGAGCAGACCATGAAGCTGATCGAAGACGTCGGTTTCGACTTTTCCTACTCGTTCGTCTACAGCCAGCGTCCGGGCACCCCGGCCGCCGACCTGACAGACGACACCCCGGAAGCGCTGAAGAAAGAACGCCTCAACGCCTTGCAGCACCGTTTGAATCAGCAAGGCTTCGAGATCAGCCGACAAATGGTCGGTTCGACCCAGCGCATTCTGGTCACTGACTATTCGAAGAAAGACCCGGGCGAGCTGCAAGGGCGCACCGAGAATAATCGTATCGTCAACTTCCGCTGCGACAATCCGACCCTGATCGGCCAGTTCGCCGACGTGCACATCGACGCGGCGCAACCGCACTCGCTGCGCGGCTCGTTGATCCAGTAACAAATTCCGAAATCAGTGGAGATCAAATGTGGGAGCTGGCTTGCCAGCGATAGCGGTGCAACAGGCGACATTTTTGCTGGACTTGCTGGCCTCATCGCTGGCATGCCAGCTCCCACAATGGACTGCGCTGTTCTTGAGAATGAGCTCATTTATTTAAGAGCTTTCGCACCCACGCCACTGGCGTTATCCTTGATTTCATCTTAATTGCCCCAGGGCGGCTAAATACGACCTTGAACGCACCCATCGAACCACATCGTTTTATCCTCGAGCCCTTTGAGGCTCGCCGCTTCGCCAATCTGTGCGGGCAATTCGACGAGCATTTGCGCTTGATCGAACAGCGCCTGACCATCGAGATCCGCAACCGCGGAAACCAGTTCGAGCTGATCGGCGACCCCAAGCACACCACGTCCGCGGAAAATCTGATTCGTCGCCTGTACCGGGAAACCAAAGGTTCAGAGCTGTCGCCAGATACGGTGCACCTGTTCCTGCAGGAATCGGCCGTGGTCGAGCTGGACAATCACGCTCCCGCCGAAGCTTCCGTCGCCCTGCGCACCAAGAAAGGCATGATTCGCCCGCGTGGCTTGAATCAGCTGCGCTATGTGAAGGAAATCCTTGGTAACGACATCAATTTCGGCATCGGCCCGGCCGGTACCGGCAAGACCTACCTGGCGGTTGCCTGTGCGGTAGACGCGCTGGAACGCGAACAGATCCGGCGCATCCTGCTGGTGCGCCCGGCAGTTGAAGCGGGTGAAAAACTCGGCTTCCTGCCTGGCGACCTGTCGCAGAAGATCGACCCGTACCTGCGCCCGCTCTACGACGCGCTGTACGAGATGCTCGGCTTCGAATACGTGGCCAAGTTGATCGAGCGTCAGGTGATCGAAGTTGCACCGCTGGCCTACATGCGCGGTCGTACGCTGAACAACAGCTTCATCATTCTCGATGAGAGCCAGAACACCACGGTCGAGCAGATGAAAATGTTTTTGACCCGCATCGGTTTTGGCTCCACGGCAGTGATCACCGGCGACATCACCCAGGTCGACCTGCCCAAGGGCACCAAGTCCGGTTTGCATCACGTGATCGAAGTCCTGAAAGACGTGCCGGGTATCAGCTTCACGCATTTCATGCCCAAAGACGTGGTGCGCCATCCACTGGTGCAACGCATCGTCGAAGCCTATGAGCGCTTCGAAAATCGCGTGGCCGATGAACCTGCGAAGGACACGCGCCGCGATGCTTGAGCTTGACCTGCAAATCGCCACCGAAGCGTCCGCACCCAGCGAAGCCGAATTCCGCCAATGGTGCGAACTGGCCCTGCGCCAGCGCACCGCCGACTCGGAAATGACCATCCGTCTGGTCGACGTGGAAGAAGCGCGTGAGCTCAATCACACCTGGCGCCAGAAAGATTACGCGACCAACGTGCTGTCGTTCCCGGCGGACGTGCCCGACGAGTTCCTCGACATTCCGCTGCTCGGTGATCTGGTGATCTGTGTGGCCGTGGTCGAGCGCGAAGCCGCCGAGCAAGGCAAGGAACTAAAGGCCCACTGGGCACATCTGGTCATTCACGGCTGTTTGCATTTGCTCGGTTACGACCATATAGATGACGACGAAGCCGAAGAAATGGAAGCGCTGGAACGGGAGTTGCTAGCCGAACTGGGCTACCCCGATCCGTACGCGGACGACGAAATCGACACAACCCCCACTGTTTAATACAAAGGATTCAGAGTAATCGCTATGAGCGAAGATCGATCGAGCAACGGGCAGAAGTCATGGCTGGGTAAACTCACCCAGGCTTTTGCCCACGAGCCGAAGAACCGTCAGGAGCTGCTTGAGCTGCTGCGCGATGCACATCAGAACAAACTGCTGGACAGCGAAGCGCTGGCCATCGTCGAAGGCGCCATTCAAGTGGCTGACCTGCAAGTGCGCGACATCATGGTGCCGCGCTCGCAGATGATCAGCATCAAGGCGACCCAGACACCCCGCGAATTTCTCCCTGCCGTGGTCGATTCGGCCCACTCGCGCTATCCGGTCATCGGCGAAAGCCATGACGACGTGATGGGCGTGCTGCTGGCCAAGGATCTGCTGCCGCTGATCCTCAAGGAGAACGGCGACAGCTTCAACATCAAGGATCTGCTGCGTCCGGCGACTTTCGTGCCGGAGTCCAAGCGTCTGAACGTGTTGCTGCGCGAGTTCCGCGCCAACCATAACCACATGGCCATCGTTATCGACGAATACGGCGGTGTGGCTGGTCTGGTGACCATCGAAGACGTGCTGGAACAAATCGTCGGCGACATCGAAGACGAGCACGACGTCGAAGAAGACAGCTACATCAAGCCGCTGCCCAGCGGCGACTTCCTGATCAAGGCCCTGACGCCGATCGAAAACTTCAACGAGTTTTTCGACAGCGAGTTCTCCGACGATGAGTTCGACACGGTCGGCGGTCTGGTGATGAGCGCGTTCGGGCACTTGCCAAAACGCAACGAAATCACTGAAATCGGCGCCTATCGTTTCCGCATCCTGAACGCCGACAGCCGTCGGATTCATCTGTTGCGACTGACCCCAATCGCCCGGTAAAAAATCTAAGGACTGAAATGCGCTGGACAACCCGCCCCGGCTGGCCCGGTAACCTGCTGGCCGTGGCGGCCGGTGCTATCACCACTTTCGCTCTCGCGCCGTTCGATATCTGGCCGCTGGCCTTGCTGGCGGTCGGCCTGTTCTATGCCGGCCTGCGCGAGCTGAACCCGCGTCAGGCGTTGGGCCGTGGCTGGTGCTTCGGTTTCGGCCTGTTCGGCGCCGGCACCAGCTGGATCTACTACAGCATTCACCACTTCGGCGGCGCTTCAGTGCTGTTGGCCGGGTTCCTGATGCTGCTGTTCACGGCGGCGATTGCCTGGTTCTTCGCCTTGCCTGCGTGGATTTGGGCGCGCTGGTTGCGCCGCAATGAAGCGCCGCTGGCCGATGCGATGGCATTTGCCGCGTTGTGGGTGGGTCAGGAAGCGTTTCGTGGCTGGTTCCTCACAGGTTTCCCGTGGCTGTATTCCGGTTACAGCCAGCTCGATGGCCCATTGGCCGGACTCGCGCCAGTCGGCGGCATGTGGCTGGTGTCGTTCGTGCTCGCGCTGACCGCTGCGCTGATCTACAACACGCCGCGCTTGCTGAAAACCGGCCGCAAAGGTTTTGTGGTGGCGGGTCTGTTGTTGCTCGCCGGGCCGTGGGTCGCGGGCATTGCGCTCAAGGGCCACGCCTGGACCAGTCCGTCCGGCGCGCCGCTGACGGTTGCTGCTATTCAAGGCAACGTTGCGCAAAGCATGAAGTGGGATCCGGCCGAGCTGAACGCGCAACTGGCGCTGTATCGTGACCTGAGCTTCCGCTCGAAACCGGTGGATCTGCTGATCTGGCCGGAAACCGCCGTCCCAGTGCTCAAGGAGTCGGCCGAGGGCTACCTGAGCATGATGGGCACCTTCGCCGCCGAGCGTAAATCGGCGCTGATCACCGGCGTACCGATTCGCGAAATGGTCCGTCACGAAAGACGCTTCTTCAACGGCATCACGGTTCTTGGCGAAGGTGATGGCACTTATCTGAAACAGAAACTGGTGCCGTTTGGCGAATACGTACCGCTGCAGGACATCCTGCGCGGGTTGATCGCATTCTTCGACCTGCCGATGTCCGACTTCGCCCGCGGCCCTGCCGATCAGGCACTGTTGCAGGCCAAGGGTTATCAGATCGCGCCGTTCATCTGCTATGAAGTCGTCTATCCGGAGTTCGCCGCCAGCCTGGCCGCGCGCAGTGATTTGCTGCTTACCATCAGCAACGACACCTGGTTCGGCACCTCGATCGGCCCGCTGCAACACTTGCAGATGGCGCAGATGCGCGCGCTCGAAGCGGGACGCTGGATGATTCGCGCCACCAACAACGGCGTGACCGGACTGATCAACCCGTTCGGGCAGATCACCGAACAGATCCCGCAGTTCGAGCAAGGCATTCTGTACGGCGAAGTCGTGCCGATGCATGACCTGACGCCGTACCTGCAATGGCGCTCATGGCCGCTGATCGTATTGTGTCTGGTGTTGTTCGGCTGGGCACTGATGGCGAGCCGGATGTCGAAAACCCTTTAAAGACCGACGCAACCCCCTGTGGCGAGGGAGCTTGCTCCCGCTCGGCTGCGCAGCAGTCGCAATGCAGACAACGCGGTCTGACTGTAACCACGCGGTGCCTGTTTTTGGGCCTGCTACGCAGGCCAGCGGGAGCAAGCTCCCTCGCCACAAAAGCTTTTCAGCGGTAGAACAGTGAATAGCCGACCTGCCCCACCGCCTCATTCAACAACTGTCCGCTCTGCCAGATCGACTTGAACTCCGGCATCCAGCCACCGAGCGGTCGGGCATTGTCAGTGCCGAGGAAGCCCACCGGCGCCGGCACAACCTCAAATCCCGCCTGCTTGAAACTCCACACCGCACGCGGCATATGCCAGGCCTGAGTGACGACCACTACCCGTTTGACCCCTTGCGGCAGCAAAATCTTCGCGCTCAGTTCGGCGTTCTCCCACGTTGTACGGCTTTCGCCTTCCTGCCAACGCACCGTCACGCCGAAATCATCCAGTAACGAATCAGCCATCAACTTGGCTTCCGTCGGCGGCGTACCGTAATGCAGACCGCCACTGGTCAGAATCGGAAGTCCCGAGGCCTTGGCCAAACGCGCTGCATAGCGCTGGCGCTCGAGCCCGACGCCGGTCGGCTGATCCTCGCCCCACGCCAGATCACCACGTTCACGCCCGGAACCCAGCACTACGATCGCATCGGCGCGCTGCGCCAGTGTTGTCCACTCTTCCCGGGGCAGCGGCGGCTCGCGCTCCAGCATCTTGGCGCTCCACTGCACCACCACCGGCAGACTCATCAGCAAGAACCCGCCAAACCCCAGAGCAAAACACAGCCCGGCCAGACGTGGCCGTGTGCGTCGCAGCCACCAGGCGGCGAGCAACAACAGCAAGAGAATGCCGGGCGGCAACAGAAGTTGTTTAACGAAATAACGAAAAGGCATCGAGCATCTCCAAAGATGCCCGAAGCCTAAGTGGGTTAGTACAGCGCGACAACCGGTAGGAGCGGATCCGTTGAAAAAGATCCGCTGTTTGACCTGCCATGCGTTACTTGGCCTGCAGAGTACGAACCTTTTCAATAACTCTGCCGGGCGCCTTGTCCTTGAGCCAGATGACCTTGGCCGAATGTGCTGCATCGAGCTGCTTCACTGCTTGCGACAAGCATCCGTGCGTTTCACGTTCACTGCGATCCAGATAGGCCTTGACCAGTTTGAACTCGGCGGGGCTCAAGCCACGCAATTCCAGTTCCAGGGGGCGCTCATCGCGCAGCCGGCCAGCGGTTTTGGCAGCATCCAGGGCCATTCCCAGACGGTCCATCAACCGCTCATACAACTCGGGTTTGGTAACGTTTTTTTGCTGTTGCTCCACCATCCCTCACCTCATTGAAGATAAGAATCACTCCCCAGTTAGAGCTTAGCTTCGCTGCACAATCCGGCTGTACGCCGCGACCAACGGCCCTCGCCAGCATTTCGCCGGCCAAAACCCCTGCAATCAGGGTTTCCCTAGGCCAAGCGCGGTCATGTATGCTACGGCGCTTCCTGTAACTCCACTTCCAGCATCCCCGGCCCGCTCCGGATGACGCATTGAAGAGGATTAGGCCACCCCTATCCAGTACAAAAGTAGCCATGCACGAACAATATCAGCCCCGTGAAATCGAAGCCGCCGCCCAGTCATTCTGGGACGAGCAAAAGTCCTTTGAAGTCAGTGAACAGCCAGGCAAGGAGACTTTCTACTGCCTGTCGATGTTCCCTTACCCCAGCGGCAAGCTACACATGGGGCACGTGCGCAACTACACCATCGGCGACGTGATCTCCCGCTATCAGCGCATGCAAGGCAAAAACGTTCTGCAACCGATGGGTTGGGACGCGTTCGGCATGCCGGCAGAAAACGCCGCGATGAAGAACAACGTGGCACCGGCCAAGTGGACCTACGAAAACATCGCCTACATGAAAACCCAGCTGCGCAGCCTGGGCCTGGCGGTGGACTGGTCGCGCGAAGTCACCACCTGCAAGCCGGATTACTACCGCTGGGAACAATGGCTGTTCACTCGCCTGTTCGAAAAAGGCGTGATCTACCGTAAAAACGGCACCGTGAACTGGGACCCGGTCGATCAGACCGTTCTGGCCAACGAGCAAGTGATCGACGGTCGCGGCTGGCGCTCCGGCGCGCTGATCGAAAAGCGTGAAATCCCGATGTACTACTTCAAGATCACCGCCTACGCGGATGAACTCCTGGAGAGCCTCGACGAACTGACTGGCTGGCCTGAACAGGTCAAGACCATGCAGCGCAACTGGATCGGCAAGTCGCGCGGGATGGAAGTGCAGTTCCCGTACAACGTCGATTCGATCGGCGAAGCCGGCGCACTCAAGGTGTTCACCACCCGTCCGGACACCCTGATGGGCGCGACTTATGTCGCTGTTGCCGCTGAACACCCGCTGGCCACTCTGGCCGCTCAGAACAATCCCGAGCTGCAAGCGTTCATCGCTGAATGCAAGGGCGGCAGCGTTGCTGAAGCCGACGTCGCCACGCAAGAGAAGAAGGGCCTGCCAACCGGCCTGTTCGTCGAGCACCCGTTGACTGGCGAAAAACTGCCGGTATGGGTCGCCAATTACGTGCTGATGCATTACGGCGACGGCGCGGTCATGGCCGTGCCGGCCCACGACGAGCGTGATTTCGAATTCGCCCACAAGTACGACCTGCCGATCAAATCGGTGGTGCGCACCAGCTCCGGCGAAACCAACCCGGCCCCGTGGCAAGACGCCTACGGCGAGCACGGCACGCTGATCAACTCCGGCGAATTCGACGGTCTCGACTTCGCTGGCGCGTTCGACGCGATCGAAGTTGCGCTGATCAAGAAAGAGCTGGGCGCCTCGCGCACCCAGTTCCGCCTGCGCGACTGGGGCATCAGCCGTCAGCGCTACTGGGGCTGCCCGATCCCGATCATCCACTGCGAAACCTGCGGTGACGTGCCGGTGCCGGAAGACCAATTGCCAGTCGTGCTGCCGGAAGACGTGGTGCCGGATGGCGCCGGTTCGCCGCTGGCGCGCATGCCCGAGTTCTACGAGTGCAGTTGCCCGAAATGCGGCCAGCCTGCCAAGCGTGAAACCGACACCATGGACACTTTCGTCGAGTCGTCGTGGTACTACGCCCGTTACGCCTCGCCGCACTTCGAAGGCGGCCTGGTGGAAAAATCCGCGGCTGACCACTGGTTGCCGGTGGATCAGTACATCGGCGGCATCGAACACGCGATTCTGCACCTGCTCTACGCGCGCTTCTTCCACAAGCTGATGCGTGACGAAGGTCTGGTCAGCTCCAACGAGCCGTTCAAGAACCTGCTGACCCAAGGCATGGTGATCGCCGAGACTTACTATCGTCGCGAAGCCAACGGCGCCTACACCTGGTTCAACCCGGCGGACGTGGAACTCGAACGCGACAGCAAAGCCAAGGTTATCAGCGCCAAGTTGATCTCCGACGGTCTGCCGGTGGAAATCGGCGGCACCGAGAAGATGGCCAAGTCGAAGAACAACGGCGTTGATCCACAGTCGATGATCGATCAGTTCGGAGCCGACACCTGCCGTCTGTTCATGATGTTCGCCTCGCCGCCAGACATGAGCGCCGAATGGTCGGACTCCGGCGTCGAAGGTTCGCACCGTTTCCTCAAGCGCGTCTGGCGTCTGGCTCAAGCGCATGTCGCTCAAGGCCTGCCGGGCAAACTCGATGTCGTCAGCCTGAACGACGAGCAGAAAGCCGTTCGCCGCTCGATCCACCTGGCCATCAAACAGGCCAGCCATGACGTCGGCCAGAACCACAAATTCAACACCGCCATCGCTCAGGTGATGACGCTGATGAACGTGCTGGAAAAAGCCGCGCAAGTCACCGAGCAGGATCGCGCGCTGGTTCACGAAGGTCTCGAAGCCGTAACGCTGTTGCTGGCGCCGATCACCCCGCACATCAGCCACGAGCTGTGGAAGCAACTGGGTCACGCTGACCCGGTGATCGACGCCGTCTGGCCGGTGGTGGATGAATCCGCGCTGGTGCAGGACAGCCTGACCCTGGTCATCCAGGTCAACGGCAAGTTGCGCGGCCAGATCGAAATGCCGGCAACCGCCACTCGCGAAGAAGTCGAAGCCGCCGCCCGTATCAACGAGAACGTGCTGCGCTTCGTCGATGGCCTGACTATTCGTAAAGTGATCGTAGTGCCCGGGAAACTGGTCAATATCGTCGCCAGCTAATTGGATCGGGCGCCAGGTCAGCCTGGCGCCGAGTAAAACCTTTCGGGCCGCAGAGTCGGCCCACATGGTTTCAAGGGGAGCAACAAGATGATCAAACGCAATCTGCTGGTGATGGGCCTCGCTGTCCTGCTGAGCGCCTGTGGTTTCCAGCTGCGCGGCACTGGCACCAACGAGCTGAGTATCAAGGAACTCGACCTGAGCGCGCGCAACGCTTACGGCGAGACCGTGACGCAACTGCGTCAGGTGCTGGAGTCCAGCGGCGTGAAAGTGATTTCCGGCGCACCGTACAAACTGTTTCTGGCTAACGAGCAGGAAAGCCAGCGCATTCTGAGCTACGCCGGCGCCGGTCGTACTGGTGAATATCAGGTCAGCACCGTGCTGAACTACGATATCCGCGGGGACAAAAATCTGCTGCTGTTGAGCGACAAGCTTGAAGTGCAGAAAGTCTTCATTCACGACGGCAACAACCTCGTCGGTTCCGATCAAGAGGCCAACGACGCTCGTCGCGAAACCCGCCGCGAACTGGTTCAGCGCATGATGCTGCGTCTGCAACAGCTGACGCCCGCTCAGCTTGAGCAACTGCAGCAAACCGCCGACAACCGCGCCAAGGCTGAAGCTGATGCGCTGGAAGCGGCGCAGAAAGCTGAAGCGGAAACCCCGCGTCAGTCGCCGCTCGAACTGCCGCAGCAGTAAGACGTACGGGGCGCTCAGGCGCCCCGTTCGCCGTTTCTTATGAAGCTCGCTCCCGCACAACTCGGTAAGCACCTGCAAGGCGCTCTCGCGCCGGTCTACATCATCAGCGGCGATGATCCGCTGTTGTGTCAGGAAGCTGCCGACGCTATCCGCGCTGCTGCCCGTCAGCAGGGTTTCGACGAACGCCAGGTATTCGCCGCCGACGCCAGTTTCGATTGGGGCACGTTGCTGATGGCTGGCGCGAGCATGTCGCTGTTCGCCGAAAAACGCCTGCTGGAACTGCGCCTGCCTTCGGGCAAGCCCGGTGACAAGGGTGCCGCGGCGCTGATCGAATATTGCTCACGCCCCGCTGAAGACACCCTGCTGCTGATCAGCTTGCCCAAGCTCGACGGCAGTGCGCAGAAAACCAAGTGGGGCAAGGCGCTGGTCGAAGGCCAGCAGACCCAGTTCGTGCAAATCTGGCCGGTGGATGCCAACCAGTTGCCGAGCTGGATCCGTCAGCGCCTGTCGCAAGCCGGATTGTCGGCCAGCCAAGACGCAGTGGAGCTGATCGCCGCGCGCGTCGAGGGCAATCTGCTCGCCGCCGCGCAGGAAATCGAAAAGCTCAAGCTGATGGCCGAAGGTGGGCAGATCACCGTCGAAACCGTGCAAGCGGCCGTGGCCGACAGTGCGCGTTTTGACGTGTTCGGCCTGACCGACGCGGTGCTCAACGGTGAAGCGGCCCATGCACTGCGCATTCTCGAAGGACTGCGCGGTGAAGGCGTCGAGCCGCCAGTGATTCTCTGGGCCTTGGCGCGCGAGTTGCGCCTATTGGCCAACATCGCGCTGCAATACAGCCAGGGTACGCCGCTGGACAAGTGCTTCAGCCAGGCGAAACCGCCGGTCTGGGACAAGCGCAAACCGCTGATGAGCAAAGCCTTGCAACGCTATACCGCGCAACGCTGGGCGCAACTGTTGCTCGAAGCGCAGCGCATTGATGCGCAGATCAAGGGCCAGGCTGCCGGTTCGCCGTGGATGAGCCTGAGCCGGTTGGCGTTGTTGATGGCCGGCCAGCGCTTGTCATTGCCCGCCGAATAAGATCTTTTGACTTTTTTCCTACACAAATCTCAGGCGTCTGCCCTATAGACAGACGCCTGACATCGGCAGATCATTTCCCGCGCAAAACTCACTCACTCGAGAGAATCCTCATGAGCAAAAAGCCATCGAAAAATGGCCCGAACAAGGCCAAATCCATCATCGCCCAGCCGCTGTTCCGCAGCCGCCAGGAACGCCCGGCCAAGGGCAAAGGCAGCTACCGCCGCGAAGCCTTCCAGTCTGACAGCTGGGGGGCTTCTTACTTTCTGGCCGCTTAAAGCGCAGCACCCCCTCCTCATGTTAAGGTCTGCACCTGATTCGTATCTTCTGGACCTGTGCATGCCCTTTTGTATTCCTCGTCGTTGGCCCTTCAGCCAACTGATCGCTGCATCCAGCTTCGTACTGCTTGTCGCCTGCGCGGAAAAACCCACCGCTGCCGACGCACAACCGCTTCAGACCGTTCCCGTTTCCACGGCCCCAGCGATCATCCCGCCGGTAGTGCCGACTGGTGACAACCTCGATCTCCAACCTTCCCAGACATTTGCCGAATGGCAGGCCGGTTTCCGCAAGGATGCTCTGGCCGCCGGGATTCGCGCCGACCTGTTCGACCGCGCCTTCGCCGATGTCAGCTTCGACGCCAGCGTGATCCGCGCCGACCGCAGCCAACCCGAGTTCTCGCGTCCGGTGTGGGAATACCTCGACGGCGCTCTGTCGCCACTGCGCGTGCGCAAGGGTCAGGCGCTGCTCACGCAGTACGCCGATATTCTGCAAAGCATCGAGCAGCGCTACGGCGTCGATCGCCAGGCACTGGTCTCGGTGTGGGGCATGGAGAGTAACTTCGGCCAGTTCCAGGGCAGCAAATCGGTGATCAACTCGCTGGCGACTTTGGCTTACGAAGGCCGGCGTCCGGGCTTTGCCCACGCGCAACTGATTGCAGCGCTGCAGATTCTGCAACAGGGCGATATCACCCCGGAGAAAATGCTTGGCTCCTGGGCCGGCGCCATGGGCCAGACTCAGTTCATTCCGACCACTTACAACACCCATGCCGTGGATTTCGATGGCGACGGTCGCCGCGACATCTGGGGCAGCCCGGCCGATGCATTGGCATCGACTGCGCACTACCTGCAAAGCTCGGGCTGGCAGCGTGGCCAGCCCTGGGGTTTCGAGGTGCAGTTGCCGAGCGGTTTCAATTACACCCTGGCTGACGGCACGATGCGCAAAACCGTCGCTGAGTGGCGGCAGTTGGGCGTGATTCTGCCGGGGGGCAGCCAAGGTTCCGAGCAGCTCTCGGCCGCCCTGCTGCTGCCGGCCGGTTATCGCGGCCCGGCGTTTTTGGTTCTCGACAACTTCCGCGCGATTCTCAAGTACAACAATTCTTCGTCGTATGCGTTGGCGGTGAGTCTGTTGTCCGAGCGTTTCACGGGGGCTGGTCTGATCAACGGTTCGTGGCCGAAAGACGACATGCCGCTGAGCCGCTCCGAGCGGATTGAATTGCAGAACCTGTTGAGTGCGCGCAATTACGATGCCGGCACAGCGGACGGGATCATCGGCGCGAATACGCGCAAGGCGATTCGCGCTGCGCAGCAGGCGCTTGGCTGGCCGGCGGATGGGTATCCGACGCACAAGTTGCTCGAGAGCCTGCGTAACCAATAAGGCAAGATCAAAAGATCGCAGCGTGCCGCAGCTCCTACACGGGATCGAGCTGCGGCACGCTGCGATCTTTTGCTTTATGGGGTGACTACATCCTGCTCCAGCATCAACTCTTTCTTGCCAGCATCCAGCCGAACCAGCGCGCCCATCGGCAGCGTCAGGTTCGGATTGCAATGCCCGCTGCGCCATCCCGACAACACCGGAATCCGCAATGGCGCGAACGTCTGCTTGAGCAAGCGGTTCAGCGCATCAGTATCAACCCCCGCCACATCCCCCACCAACACACCACGTAACTTGCCTAACACACCAGCCAGCCGTAAATGCGTGAGCATGCGGTCGATGCGATACAGCGGCTCGTTAATATCTTCGAGAAACAGAATCACCCCTTCGGCGTCCATCTCATAAGGTGTGCCCATGACCGCGGTGAGCATCGCCAGATTGCCGCCGAGCAAGCGCCCGTGGGCAATGCCCGGCTCCAAGGTGGTCAACGGCCAGGCAACCGGATGATTCAACACGCTGCCCGCCGTCAGTTGTCCACGCAGCATGGCGAAGAATGAAGTGACGGTCGGCGGTTCCTTGTCGCCCAACAGGTCGGCATTGAGCAGCGGCCCGTGGAATGTCACGAATCCGGCATAACGGCTGATCGCCAGGTGCAGCGCGGTGATGTCGCTGTAACCGATAAATGGCTTGGCATTGCGGCTCAGCAGGTCGAAGTCGATTTGGTCCAGCAAGCGTGGCGTGCCGTATCCGCCGCGCAGGCAGATGATCGCATCGACCTCTGGATCAGCGAATGCTGCGTGCAGGTCATTCAGGCGCACGTCATCGCTGCCGGCCAGATAACCGTCTTTCTCGTAAACGCCGGGAAACACCCGTAAGCCATAACCCCGGGCGCGCATCCATTGCACGGCTTTGTCGGTGTCGAGCGTGGCCGGGCCGGCAGGCGCGATTACGCCGATCAGCCCTTCAGACGGCAGCGCCGGTACGGGTTTGTGCGGACAAAGGGTGTGGGTCGGTCGAACGGTCATCCATGGATCTCCCTGTGTGTAGTCGTGCACACACAGTAGTCAGGAAAGCGGGTAAACAAAAGAGGCACTGCGGCCCTCGCCACAGGTTCAGTGATTGCTCCGCAAATGAAAATACCCGCCTGGGCGGGTATTTTTGTGAAGCAATCAACGTCGGATCAGGAACCCATCAGCTCGGCCTTGACCAGCTTCGCCTGCTCGTCGGCGTGGTACGACGAACGTACCAGCGGGCCGGAAGCGACGTTCTTGAAGCCCATCTTGTAACCTTCCTCGGCGAACCAGGCGAAGGTGTCCGGGTGCACGAAACGCTGCACCGGCAAGTGGCTGCGCGATGGTTGCAGGTACTGGCCGAGAGTCAGCATGTCGATGTCGTGTTCGCGCATGCGCTTCATGACTTCGATGACTTCTTCGTCGGTCTCGCCCAGACCCAGCATCAGGCCGGATTTGGTCGGAATGTGCGGCATCATTTGCTTGAAACGTTGCAGCAGGGTCAGCGACCACTGGTAGTCCGAACCCGGACGCGCAGCCTTGTACAGGCGCGGCACGGTTTCCAGGTTGTGGTTGAACACATCTGGCGGCTCGGCAGCGGTGATTTCCAGGGCAACGTCCATACGGCCACGGTAATCCGGGACCAGGGTTTCGAGTTGCACGTTCGGCGACAGCTTGCGGATTTCGCGGATGCAGTCGGCAAAGTGCTGGGCACCGCCGTCACGCAGGTCGTCGCGGTCAACCGAGGTGATCACCACGTATTTGAGCTTGAGATCGGCGATGGCGATGGCCAGGCTTGCCGGCTCGTTGACGTCCAGTGGTTTCGGACGACCGTGGCCCACGTCGCAGAACGGGCAGCGACGGGTGCAGATGTCGCCCATGATCATGAAGGTCGCGGTGCCACCGGAGAAGCACTCGCCGAGGTTCGGGCAGGACGCTTCTTCGCAGACGCTGTGCAGTTTGTGTTTGCGCAGCAGGCTTTTGATACGGTCGACTTCCGGCGAAACCGGGATGCGTACGCGAATCCAGTCAGGTTTCTTCGGCAGTTCGGTGGTCGGAATGATCTTTACCGGGATGCGTGCAACCTTCTCGGCGCCGCGCAGCTTGACGCCGGCTTCGACCTTGGGACGCGGGGCCGGGCGCTCGGTCACGTCGAGCGTCGGGATCATGGTTTGCACTGCATCAGTAGTCATATCAGTCGATTCCGCCCGTCAGGGTCGTCTGCTCAGCATAGTCGAGGTGTTTGACGAGCTGCGCGCGCAGCCGGGCACTTACCTCGGCAAATTCAATCGATCCTGCGTGATCGCTCAGCTGGGTCATCGCCAGCCCGGCGTAGCCGCAGGGATTAATCCGTCGAAACGGTTCCAGATTCATGTCCACGTTCAGGGCCAGGCCATGAAAAGAACAACCGTGGCGAATCCGCAAACCCAGCGAAGCGATTTTCGCCCCATCGACGTAGACACCGGGCGCATCCGGTTTGGCTGCGGCGCTGACGCCGTAACTGGCCAGCAGCTCGATCAGGCATTGCTCCATGCGGCTGACCAGATCACGTACGCCAAACCCGAGTTTGCGCACGTCCAGCAGCAAATACGCCACCAGTTGGCCGGGACCATGGTATGTCACCTGCCCACCACGATCGACCTGCACCACCGGGATATCTCCCGGCAGCAACAGATGTTCGGCCTTGCCGGCCTGGCCCTGGGTGAACACCGGAGGGTGTTCGACCAGCCAGATTTCGTCGGCGGCGTCGCTGCCACGTTCGTTGGTGAAGCGTTGCATGGCATGCCAGACCGGCTCGTAAGCCATCTGGCCGAGCTCGCGAAAGCCCAGCGTGCCAGACATCACAACACCATGTGTACGAAACCGGTAGCCCGCAGCTCGCTGTTGATGTCGTACAGCTGGTCTTGACCGGTGGCGATGATGTGCAGCTGGATGGTGGTGTACTTGCCGTTGGTGCTTTGACGCTCGTCGATGCGCTCATCATTGATGGTCGCGTGTTTTTTGACGATGTCGATAATCTTGTCTTTGTTGCCGACACCCGTGTCGCTGATCACCTTAACCGGGTAGTCAGTGGCAGGGAATTCGATCTTTGGCGCCTTTACTTCGGTATCGGTCATGGCGTAACGGCCTCTTGAGCCGTGCCAACGCGCATGGCCCCGCTTCGGGTGGAAGCGGGGCCATGCAGGTCAACACTCAAATCAGTTGAACAAGCCGTAGAAGAATAGACGGATGCTATCCCACATGCGACGGAAGATACCACCCTCCTCAACGCCATCGAGGGCGATCAGGTCGGCGCTGTGCACGACCTTGTCGTCCAGTTTGACTTCGACTTTACCGATCACGTCGCCCTTGGCGATTGGAGCGGTCAGTTGCGGGTTCATGGTCATGCTCGCAGCGAGCTTCTTCAACTGGCCTTTTGGCAGGGTCATGGTCAAGTCTTGAGCCAGGCCGGCCTTGACTTGATTGGTGGTGCCTTTCCACACCGGAGCCTGAGCCAGTTCGGTGCCCTTCTGATAGAAGGTCTGGGTTTCGAAGAAACGGAAACCGTAGGTCAGCAGCTTCTGGGTCTCGGAAGCACGGGCCACTTCGCTGTTGGTGCCGAACACCACGGCGATCAGGCGCATGCCATCACGTACGGCCGAGGACACCATGCAGTAGCCGGCTTCGTCGGTGTGACCGGTTTTCAGACCGTCAACGGTCTTGTCGCGCCACAGCAACAGGTTGCGGTTAGGCTGCTTGATGCCGTTCCAGAAGAACTCTTTCTGCGAGTAGATCGCGTAGTGAGCCGGATCTTCGTGGATGATCGCGCGAGCCAGGATCGCCATGTCGTGAGCCGACGAGTAGTGCTCCGGGTTCGGCAGACCGGTCGGGTTCATGAAGTGGCTGTTGGTCATGCCCAGATCGCTGACAGTTTTGTTCATCATGTCGGCGAACGCGTCTTCGCTGCCGGCGATGTGCTCGGACAGCGCCACGCTGGCGTCGTTGCCGGACTGGATGATGATGCCGTGCAACAGATCGCTGACAGTCACCTGCGAGCCGACCTTGATGAACATCCGCGAACCGCCGGTGCGCCAGGCGTTCTCGCTGACGGTCACCGGGTCATTTTCACCGATCTGGCCACGACGGATTTCCAGCGTAGCGATGTACGCGGTCATCAGTTTGGTCAGGCTGGCTGGCGGCAGACGCTGGTCACCGTTGTTCTCGACCAGCACGTTGCCGCTGCTGGCGTCCATGAGTACGTAGGCTTTGGCGGCCAGTTGAGGTGGCGACGGCATCATCTCGACCGCGAAAGCGGCTGGCGAGAGGAGCAGCGGGACTAGCAGACACAGGCGTTTGGCAAAGGTGGTGATGTTCATCCGTCTCTCGAAATCGCTAATGGAAACTGCCCGAAGGCAAAATTTAATCAGATGGCTTTCTAACGGGCCATCGCGTGTTCAGTTGCTCACTCCAGTCACCCTTGCCGGGCTTTTGTTCTTCGACGAGCCAACAACCTGATTCACCCCCCAATCGCTGGTGAATCGTCAATCAAGTCCTACGTATTGCTTACTCGGTGACCACGCTTGGCGAACCAAGATTGGCCGAGCGCACGCTGTTCTGCACCTGGGCAATTTCACCCGGCGAACCGATCGGCCCCAGACGGACCCGATGCAGGGTCTGCTGATTGCGCACGATCGAGCTGATGAACACCGGAGCGCTCACCATCCCGCTGAGCTTCGACCTCAGGAGTTCTGCAGCGTCCGGGTTGGCGAACGCGCCCACCTGCAGAAACTGGCCAGACGCTGTTGCAGAAGCGTTTTTTTTTGCATCGATCTGCACTGGCACTACGGCCGCGGCGTGTTGCTGCGGTGGCGGCGTCCATTGCTCGACGGTGCCGGCCGAGGCCGTGATCACCGGAGCACTATTCTGCGCGACTTGTGGCTCATTGAGCATCAGCGGCGCCGGACGGCCCTTGGCCGCCCACCATTGCTGCGGATCGATACCTTCAACCTTGACCCGCGCGGTACCGGTTTCGGCATAACCGAGTTTTTTCGCGGCAGCGTAGGACAAGTCGATGATCCGGTCGGAATAGAACGGGCCACGGTCGTTGACGCGCAGGATCACCGTGCGGTTGTTGTCGAGGTTGGTCACCCGAACGTAACTTGGTAGTGGCAAAGTCTTGTGCGCGGCGCTCATGCCGTACAGGTCATACACTTCGCCATTGGCGGTGTTCTGACCGTGAAACTTGGTGCCGTACCAGGACGCGGTGCCCGAAGCGACGTAAGTCTTCGATTCCTGCAACGGGAAATAGGTCTTGCCCAGCACGGTATACGGGTTGGCCTTGTAGGCGCCGGTGTGCAGAGTCGGGGTGGCATCAGGAATGCGTGAAACATCGACGTCCCACCACGGCGCGCCATCTTTGTGCGCGCGGTTGATATCCAGCTTCGGCTGCGTGCGGACGACAGTGGGCGACGACTTCGGGCTCGGCGAACGGCTGGTGGTGCAACTGGCAACCAGCACTGCCAACGCAGCGAAAGCCACCAGCTTCAGGGGTTTATTGTTAGGCAATGCCTGCATTACTTGACGCCCCGTGCTTGTACCAGCTGTTCAGACAATTGATGTACGGCCATGGCGTACATCACGCTGCGGTTATATCGCGTGATCGCGTAAAAATTCTTCAGGCCCATCCAGTATTCCGGGCCGTTCTCGCCTTCAAGACGAAATGCAGTGACCGGCATCTCGTCGCGCAGCGCATCATGACTCGACCAGCCCAACGCTCGCAACTCCCCGACGGTTTTCGTCGGCTCGATACCGGTGGTCAAACCTTCGTCGACCTGATCGCCACGCACATCGGCGCGACTGACCACCGGTTCGCCAGCGACCCAGCCATGACGTTTGAAGTAGCTGGCAACGCTGCCGATCGCATCGTCCGGGTTGTTCCAGATATTGATGTGGCCGTCGCCGTCGAAATCCACCGCATAGGCGCGGAAACTGCTCGGCATGAACTGCGGCAGCCCCATCGCCCCGGCGTAAGAGCCTTTGAGCGTCAGCGGATCGACCTGCTCTTCACGCGCCAACAGCAAGAACTCACGCAGTTCCTTGCGGAAAAATTCGGCACGCGGAGGATAGTCGAATCCGAGGGTCGACAAGGCATCGATTACCCGGAAATTGCCGGTATTGCGTCCGAAAAAGGTTTCGACGCCGATGATCGACACGATCACTTGTGCCGGCACGCCGTATTCCTGCTCGGCGCGGGCCAAAGTAGCCTCGTGCTGACGCCAGAAGTCCACACCACGGGCGATGCGCGCGTCGGTGATGAACATCGGTCGATATTCTTTCCACTGCTTGACCCGCTCGGCGGGTCTGGAGATGGCGTCAAGAATCGACTGCTTGCGCTCGGCTTCGCGGAACACACTCATCAATTGCTCGCCGGCAAAACCGTAGTCACGGGTCATTTCACCGACGAATTCGGCCACCTGAGGCGAGCCTTCGTAATCGCCGGCCAGCGCTTCCTGCGCGCTGCCAAGGATGCCTACCAGGCCGACCCATGGCGCGTTTCGAGTCGCCCAGCCACGCATTACTTGCATTGAACTCTTCACCTTATTCAAACCTGTGCGATCCACTTGCGATGGGTATGGATCGACATCAAAACCCCAAACGCTGACAGCAATGTCACCAGCGAAGTTCCTCCGTAGCTAATGAACGGCAACGGCACGCCCACCACCGGCAACAGGCCACTGACCATACCGATGTTGACGAAAACGTAAACAAAAAACGTCATGGTCAACGCGCCGGCGAGCAATTTGCCGAACAGCGTCTGCGCCTGAGCGGTGATCACCAGCCCGCGACCGATCAGCAGCAAATAGATCAGCAGCAGTGCGCAGATGCCCACCAGGCCGAACTCTTCGCCGAGCACGGCAATGATGAAGTCGGTGTGGCTTTCCGGCAGGAAGTCCAGGTGCGACTGGGTGCCGAGCAGCCAGCCCTTGCCAAACACACCGCCGGAGCCGATGGCGGCTTTCGACTGAATGATGTTCCAGCCGGTGCCCAACGGATCGCTCTCCGGGTCGAGAAAGGTCAGGATCCGCTGCTTCTGGTAGTCGTGCATGATGAAAAACCACATCGCCACCGACACCGGAATCGCCGCCGCCAGCACGCTGAGAATCCAGCGCCAGCGCAGCCCGCCCATAAACAGTACGAACGCACCACCGGCGAGAATCAGCAGCGACGTGCCGAGATCCGGCTGGCGCACGATCAAGGCAAACGGCACGCCGATCAGCATCAGGCTGATGCCGACGTGCTTGAGTTGCGGCGGCAACGTGCGCTTGGAGAGGTACCAGGCAATGGTCGCCGGCATCAGAATCTTCATGAATTCCGAGGGCTGGAAGCGAATCACCCCGGGGATGTTGATCCAGCGGGTCGCGCCCATGGCGTTGTGGCCCATGATGTCCACCACCAGCAGCAGCAGCACTCCGATCACGTAACCCAGCGGCACCCAGCGCGCCATGAAGCGCGGCTCGAACTGGGCAATGATGATCATCGACACCAGACCGATGCCGAACGAAGTGGCTTGCTTGCCGAGCAGGTCCCAGCTCTTGCCACTCGCCGAATACAGCACGAACAGACTGCCTGCGGCGAGAATCAGCAGCAGAATCAACAATGGTCCATCAATGTGCAAACGCTGCAACAGCGTGGCACGGCGGCGCATCACATCCTCACTGGAGAGCATGCGATCAAAATTATTCATCACGGGCCGTAGCCTCCGCACTGATAGGGCTGGCGTATTCGGCCTTCAAATGACCTTGCGGGTCGAGCAGCCAGGCATCCATGATCTGGCGCACCACCGGCGCAGCGACGCCGGAACCGGACTCACCGTTCTCGACCATCACCGACACCACGATTTTCGGGTCGTCGGCCGGGGCGAAACCGACGAATAAGGCGTGGTCGCGGTGGCGTTCCTGGACTTTCGAGCGGTCGTACTTCTCACCCTGCTTGATCGCCACGACCTGCGCGGTGCCCGACTTGCCGGCGATGCGGTATTGCGCGCCAATCGCCGCTTTACGCGCCGTGCCGCGCGCGCCGTGCATCACCTGCTGCATGCCGTGGTTGACCTTGGCCCAATCCGACGGATCGCGCAGGATGATGTCCGGAATCGGATTCTCATCCACCGGCTTCACGCCTTCGAGGGATTTGGCCAGATGTGGCCGGTTCCAAACGCCCTTGTTCGCCACCAGCGCTGTGGCCTGGGCCAGTTGCAGCGGGGTGGATTGCATGTAGCCCTGGCCGATTCCGAGGATCAGGGTTTCGCCCGGGAACCAGGCCTGACGCCGGGTAGCACGTTTCCATTCACGCGTCGGCATCAGGCCGGGGGATTCTTCGAACATGTCCAGCGAGACCTTCTGGCCGATGCCGAACTTGCTCATGTAGGCCGACAGCCGATCAATCCCCAGCTTGTGCGCCAGGTCATAGAAGTAGGTGTCGTTGGAACGCATGATCGCCGTGTCGAGGTCGACGAAGCCGTCCCCGGTACGGTTCCAGTTGCGATATTTGTGATCGTAGTTGGGCAGCATGTAGTAGCCCGGATCGAACACCCGGCTCGATGCAGTGACCACACCCGAATCAAGACCGGCGATGGCCACCGCCGGCTTGATCGTCGAACCCGGCGGATACAGGCCGCGCAGCACGCGGTTGAACAGCGGCCGGTCGATGGAATCGCGCAGCTCGGCGTAGGCCTTGAAGCTGATCCCGGTGACGAACAGGTTCGGGTCGAAACTCGGCTGGCTGACCATCGCCAACACTTCGCCGGTCTTCGGATCGAGCGCCACCACCGCGCCACGACGCCCACCGAGTGCAGCTTCGGCGGCTTCCTGCAACTTGATGTCGAGACTAAGGACGATGTCCTTGCCCGGCACCGGATCGGTGCGTTTGAGCACGCGCAACACGCGGCCACGGGCATTGGTCTCGACTTCCTCGTAACCGACCTGACCGTGCAACTCGGCTTCGTAGAAGCGCTCGATGCCGGTCTTGCCGATGTGGTGGGTGCCGCTGTAGTTGACCGGATCGAGAGTCTTCAGCTCTTTCTCGTTGATCCGCCCCATGTAGCCCACCGAGTGCGCAAAGTGCGCGCCCTGCGGGTAGTGACGCACCAACTGCGCAACCACTTCCACGCCGGGCAGCCGGAACTGGTTCACCGCGATCCGCGCAATTTGCTCTTCGGTCAGTTCGAACAGGATCGGCACCGGCTCGAACGGCCGGCGCCCCTGACGCATGCGCTTCTCGAAGATCACCCGATCCTCGGGCGTCATCTCCAGCACTTCGACGATCACATCGAGCACTTGCTGCCAGTCGCCGGAGCGCTCGCGGGTCATGCTCAGGCTAAAGCTCGGACGGTTGTCCGCCACCACCACGCCGTTGCGATCGAAGATCAGGCCACGGGTCGGCGGAATCGGCTGCACGTGCACCCGATTGTTTTCCGAAAGCGTCGAGTGATACTCATACTGAATCACCTGCAGGAAATACAGGCGCGCGATCAGCACACAGATCAGCGCCACCACCGCAATTGCACCGAACACGACGCGGCCACGCACCAGACGGGCGTCTTTTTCGTGGTCCTTGATGCGGATCGGCTGGGACATGGGGGCAGGCTTACTTGTGGTAAGGGTGACCGGACAACACGGTCCAGGCACGGTACAGCTGTTCGCCGATGAGGATCCGCACCAGCGGGTGCGGCAAGGTCAGCGGCGACAACGACCAGCGCTGATCGGCGCGGGCACAGACTTCCGGCGCCAGCCCTTCCGGGCCACCGACCATGAAATTCACCGTGCGCGAGTCCAGCCGCCAGCGATCCAGTTCGACCGCCAGTTGCTCGGTGCTCCAGGGCTTGCCGTGGACTTCGAGGGTGACAACCCGCTCGTTCGGCCCGACCTTGGCCAGCATGGCTTCGCCTTCCTGACGGATGAAACGAGCCACGTCGGCGTTCTTGCCGCGGGTATTTAGCGGAATTTCCACCAGTTCCAGCGCCAGCTCGGACGGAAGACGCTTGGCATATTCATGCCAGCCTTCTTCCACCCACTTGGGCATGCGTGAACCGACGGCGATCAGTCGCAGTCGCACAGCAATCCCTTACAGCTGGTCTTTGTTGAGCTTGGTGAAATGCTCGTGGGTGTTTTCCGGGCTGTGGTGTGCAGCGCTGGCCGAACGGCTTTGCTCGGCACCGGCCCACAGGCGTTCCAGGTCATAGAACTGGCGAGCCGAGGCGGTCATCATGTGCACGATGACATCGTCCATATCCAGCAGAACCCAGTCGCTGTCGCCCTTGCCTTCTTCGCCCAGTGGCTTGACGCCCAGAGCTTTGACGGCTTCGCGAACCTTGTCGAGCATCGCGCCGATCTGACGGTTGGACGTACCGGTGGCGATGATCATGTAGTCAGTGATGCTCTGCTTCTCGCGCACATCGATGATCTGGATGTCTTGCGCCTTGACGTCTTCCAGGGCTGCAACGGCAACCTTGACCAGCTCGTCACCCTTCAGCGGCTCGTTGGTGCTGGCCACTTCCGGCAGCGGAGCGCTCTTGAATGTGCCTTTGCGCTTAACTTTCTTTACGTTGTCAGTCATATAAAACTCGTTTTGCTCGTGTATTCGGCGGCTCGTCACACGTAGATCGTGTTACTTGAGCACGCCTTGTTCAGTTCGACGCACGGTACAGACCGTGCGCATCGATGTAGGCCAGGACCGCGTCGGGCACCAGGAAACGTACCGACTTACCGCTGGCCAGCAGTTGACGGATCTGGGTGGCGGAAACCGCGAGCGGTGTCTGCCAGACGAATGCAATCTGTCCGCTCGGCCCTTTCAGGGCCAACGGGTCGCTCACCGAACGCGCTGCCAGCAGGTTGCGCAAGGCATCCGGCGGTTCGCTGTCGGCGTCCGGGCGCTGTAGCACCAGGATGTGGCAATGCTGGAGCAACTCTTCCCAGCGGTGCCAAGTGGGCAGGCCGCAAAATGCGTCCCAGCCCAAAAGCAGAAAAACCTGGGTCTCGGCGGCCATTTCGGCACGCAGCGACTCCAGGGTATCGATGGTCCAGGACGGTTTGTCCCGCTGCAACTCACGGGCGTCCACCACCAGCGGCGGCACACCGGCCACCGCGCACTCGACCATTGCCAGCCGATCCTGCGCCGACACTTGCGGCGTACCGCGATGCGGCGGACGCGCGCTGGGCATCATACGCAGTTCATCGAGCGCCAGCGCTTCGGCGACTTCCAGCGCACCACGCAAATGGCCGATGTGCACCGGGTCGAAGGTTCCGCCCAGCACGCCGATGCGCAGGGGGCGGGACTCGCTGCCGGTGTGCGGCGCGGTCAGGTCGAGGTCGGACAAGTCAGACCGGCGCCTGGCCGCGCAACTGGCCATCACCGACCACGATGTACTTCTCGCAGGTCAGTCCTTCGAGGCCCACCGGGCCACGGGCGTGCAGCTTATCAGTAGAAATGCCGATCTCGGCACCCAATCCGTATTCGAATCCATCGGCGAAGCAGGTCGGGGTGTTGATCATCACCGACGCCGAGTCGACTTGCGCCACAAAACTGCGGGTGTCGGCGAGGTTTTCGCTGACGATCGAGTCGGTGTGATGCGAGCCGTAATGGTTGATGTGTTCAATCGCCTGATCGAGACCGTCGACCACACGAATCGACAGGATCGGCGCCAGATACTCGGTGTTCCAGTCTTCTTCAGTGGCCGCAACTGCATCGATGATCGCCCGGGTGCGCTCGCAGCCACGCAGTTCGACGCCTTTTTCGCGGAACTGCGCAGCCATCGACGGCAGGAAATCCCTGGCAACAGTTTGATCGACCAGCAAAGTCTCCATCGCGCCGCAGATCCCGTAACGGTAGGTCTTGGCATTGAAGGCGATGCGCTGGGCTTTCGCCAGGTCGGCGTGCTGGCTGACGTAGACGTGGCAGATGCCATCGAGGTGTTTGATCACCGGCACGCGGGCATCACGGCTGATGCGTTCGATCAGGCCACGGCCACCGCGCGGCACGATCACGTCGACGTATTCCGACATGGTGATCATCGCGCCGACCGCAGCGCGGTCAGTGGTTTCCACCACTTGCACTACGGCGGCGGGCAGTTCGGCTTCGGCCAGACCGCGCTGAATGCACGCAGCAATGGCGCGATTGGAATGAATCGCCTCGGAACCGCCGCGCAGGATGGTCGCATTGCCCGACTTCAGGCACAGGCTGGCGGCGTCGATGGTCACGTTCGGCCGGGATTCGTAGATGATCCCGATCACACCCAGCGGCACACGCATCTTGCCGACCTGAATCCCCGACGGACGGAAGCTCATGTCGCGGATTGCGCCGACCGGATCCGGCAGCGCTGCAACCTGACGCAAACCGACGATCATGCCGTCGATGCGCGCCGGCGTCAGCTCCAGACGCTCCAGCATTGCTGGCTCCAGACCATTTGCGCGACCGGCGGCCAGATCCAGTTCATTGGCTGCCGCCAGCTCCACGCGAGCCGCGTCCAGCGCATTGGCAGCAGCCTGCAAGGCGCGGTTTTTCTGCGCGGTGCTGGCACGGCCGATGACCCGGGAGGCTTCACGGGCGGCGCGACCCAATCGGGTCATGTAGTCAAGAACGGACTCAGTCATGGTCTGCTGGGGTCTTGGCAAAGAGGAAAGCGGCAGATTATAGCTGTCGCGTCCCCTGACTAACAGCGGTGACGGGCGGATGGTCGAAATGGACAGCGATTTGCCGACGTTCAGGCGTAATTAAGCTGGCAATTGATATCATCGCGCCCTCCTCTGACCGGAAAATACGCTTTGCCATGTCCAGACTGACCGTTCGCGCCGAAGCTGCGCGCCTGCCCGTGGGGCTTACGGACGAATTTTTCGACCGTGACGCCCAGACGCTTGCGCGCGATCTGCTCGGCAAAGTTATCCGCCATCGCATCGGTGATCTGTGGCTGAGTGCGCGGATCATCGAAACCGAAGCCTATTACTGCGCGGAAAAAGGCAGCCACGCGTCTCTCGGCTACACAGAAAAGCGTAAGGCTTTGTTTCTGGACGGCGGGCACATCTATATGTATTACGCCCGTGGCGGCGATTCGCTGAACTTCAGCGCGCAGGGTCCAGGCAATGCGGTGCTGATCAAATCTGCGTATCCGTGGGTCGATGAAATCAGCGGCCCGGCGAGTCTGGCGCAGATGCTGCTGAACAACCCCGATGCCCAAGGCCGGCCACGTCCGCCGCAAAAACTCTGCGCCGGCCAGACGCTGCTGTGCAAGGCGCTCGGTCTGAAAGTGCCGATGTGGGATGCCAAGCGTTTCGATCATGAATTGCTGCTGGTGGAAGACGCAGGGCCGAGGCCCGTACAGATTATTCAAACCACGCGCCTGGGGATTCCCCTTGGCCGTGATGAACACCTGATGTACCGCTTCGTCGACGCTGCCTATGCGCAATGGTGCACGCGGAACCCGCTGCGCCGGGGTCAGGTCGAAGGTCGCGATTATTTTTTGCTGTGAATGAAAGCCCCTGCCGGGGACATTAATGGAATGGAGTGGTTTGTATGGGCCCATGGCTCGATAGCGTAACCGGCTGGTTAGCCGCTAACCCGCAATGGCTGGCCGCCGCGGTGTTTGTTGTGGCTTTGGTTGAATGCCTGGCGATTGCCGGGTTGATCGTGCCCGGCACAGTGTTGCTGTTCGCCGTCGCGGTTCTCGCGGGCAGTGGCGCGTTGTCGTTGAGTGAAACCCTAGTACTGGGGTTTCTCGGCGGGATCCTCGGCGATCTGATCTCGTACTTCGTTGGAAGACACTTCCACCAGAACATCCGGCGTTTGCCGGGGCTGCGCCATCATCCGGAATGGATGGCCGGCGCCGAGTCGTATTTCCAGCGCTACGGTATCGCCAGTCTGCTGGTCGGACGCTTCATCGGGCCGCTGCGACCGATGCTGCCGATGGTCGCCGGCATGTGCGACATGCCGTTCCCGCGCTTCGCCGCCGTCAGCCTGTTGGCTGCCGCTGGCTGGAGTCTGGCGTACCTGCTGCCGGGCTGGGCCACCGGGGCGGCGTTCCGTCTGCCGCTGCCGGAAGGTTTCTGGCTGGAAGCCGGGATTGTCGCCGGCAGCATTGCGGCAATGGTTGGCTTGAGCGTCAATAGCAGCCTGCGTCGCCATCGCCGCGCGACGGTGTGGATCAGCAGCATGAGCCTGTTGATCCTGATCGGCCTGTTCATCGGCTATCCGTATCTGAATGCGCTCGATCAGGGCGTCATGACTCTGGTGCAGGAACACCGCAGCTCATGGCTGGACGAAGTGGCCGTCACCCTCACCCTGATCGGTGAATTCCGCAACATGCTGCTGTTCAGCGCCTTGTTCACTGTGCTGCTGCTGGTGTGCCGCCAGTGGCGCCAGGCGATTTTCGTCGGCGGTACCTTGCTGGTCACCGCACTGGCCAACACGGGTACCAAGGTTTTTTTCGCCCGTGTACGCCCGGAAGTGCTGACCGATCCGCTGACCAGCTACAGCATGCCCAGCGGTCACGCGTCCGGCGCGTTCGCGCTGTTTCTGACCCTCGCCGTACTGGCCGGGCGCGGACAACCGCCGCGCATGCGCCTGACCTGGCTGCTGATCGCCTGCATGCCAGCGCTGGCGATCGCCCTGTCGCGGGTGTACCTGGGCGCGCACTGGCCGACCGATGTACTGGCCGGCACGATGCTCGCCGCTTGCGTGTGCGCCGCCGGCCTGTGGCTTAGCCAGCGACAGACGCCGCTCGGCGCCATGCCGCAGAGAGTCTGGTGGCTGGTGCTGCCGGCGATGGTCGCGTTGTTCGGCTTCTTTGTGTTGCGGCATTTGCCACATACGTTGCTGCGATACGCCTACTAGGCCGCGGTAGTCAGCGCTGGCGGGATGGTTTTCAAGATGAACGACACAGGCTCGGGATTGTAGGCATTGTGCTTGGTGTCGTTCGGATTCCTGTCGAGAAAATACTTCAGGCCTTCCCTGGTTTCATGTTGAAACAAGCGGATTTTCTTCTCGACACTGACCAATCCCACTGAAGCCGGATTGGACGGCAAGTCGTCCAGCGTTTTGAGTTTTCCGGCATAGGTTTGCAGTTCGAAGTAACTGCTGGAATTTTTTTCCACCAGAAGATGTCGGGTGTTTTGATCAAGCCGCAGAGTCCAATTGAAGTAGCGACCGGCGGTTTTGACCTTGAGTGTGTAACGCTCCTGACTCTCCGGAGAAAACTCAATCAATAGCGGTTCAACATCGTCGTGATCCGCCAGTGTCACAATTCGCGAGCTGATTTCATCATTCAGCGAAATCTCGGCACTTAGTCGTTGCCCTGTGGTGATCCGCGAGTGCTTTAAACGCTGCTCCATAACCTGGTAATTGAGTACCAGCGGAAGTCCACCCACAAACAAATGCCCTGTGAACGTAATGTTTTTATCATCAGACATATAAGAACTCTCTTGTTTATCAAACAACCAGATCAAAGTTAAGACGCAGCTTTACTTGCCAGTGGTCGAAGGCGGCAGATCCGGCATATTCCTGACCCGCTTGCGCTTGCGCCGTTCAAGCACCATCGTATCAGCGTAAAACCCTGCGGCCTTGATAACAATGTCGGTGTTCAGATCAACACCGGCATGCTTGAAAATATACTTGCCGGCAATATCATCCCAAAATGCCCATTCATCTTCGTAAATCGTCATTGTGTTCTCCTTGATGATCAAACCCGCTTCCTGCGAGCTGGACTTACGCTAGATGAAAAACCACCGACAGACCACTTCGAACACAATACAAAAAACAACAATACAATCAGCAAAACATTAACCACGGAAACTTACAGCTCTTCATGGCAGATTAAATCGATATATCACCACCGAGCATTTATCTTGGCCAAGCCCTTTTTTACTGTAAGCACTGAAACTATTCCTACAGCACCAATAACTATTTCCGACATTAACAGTGAAACTGTTTCACCGACTGCCGCAGTTGGCAACGCTGCGGGCAAGTCACCTGACCTGCGAGATCTGGACAAATTGTTCGGGCCTCTGCGATTTGGCGAGCTGACCGTGAGCCGCCAGGAACTTCAGGCACTTGGAGCACGCATCAACGGAGAGGCCATTACAGCGGCCAGCATGTACTTCTCCGAGCCCGACCAGGCATTTACTGACGGTCTGGAACTCGACTCGGCGCAGGTCGAGCAGCGAATCAAATCCGTCGATGCACAAGATCGCCAACGGGTCCCGGAATTACTCTATGAAATCGTCACGCTGCGCTCTGCCGATGCGCCGCCACTGCTGCGCGAAATACCTGCTGGCGCGTCTGTCGAGCCCATGCAGAAAATCGCCAGGCTGCTGACCGCGACCCAACGCCTGGATATCCACAGAAGCCCGCTGCCCGACTACTTGCCGAGCTGGGTGGACAAGGTCAAGAGCCGCGGCATGACCAGCATGGGCGCGGGGTTGCAGGCCTACGGCTTGTACAGTGCCTACATCGGCACGATTGACGCGCTGAAGAAAGGCGATACCGCCGAAGCACTGATAAATATCGGCGGCGGCGTGGCGGAAATCGGCTCGCTGGGCGTGGAATATGCGCTGACCAAAACTGGCGAGCAGATGCTGCGCCAGGGCGCGCAGAGCTTCGAGCAATTCGGCAAGACCAGCATGGGCAAATGGCTGGCGCGCGGCGCAGGGCTGATCGCCAGTGTGCTGACGCTGCCGTTCGACATCTATACCGCGATCAAATCCTTCAGCGACGCGGCCAAGGCCGAGGGCAAAGCGGCCCAGGACCTGTATGTCACCGGCGGCTTGAGCGTGTTCAGCGCCGGGCTTTCGCTGATGCTCGGCGCCGCGGCGCTGATGGGCTTCCAGGCCGCTGGCCCGGTGGGCCTGGCGGCTGCGGCGATCCTGATTGTCGGCGCACGCATCTATGGCGCCGCGCGGGTGGTCGATGACATGGACGACTACATCGAACTGACCATCAACGAACGCTGGCGCGCCGGCTGGTTCGCATTTTGGGGTGTGGATCAGGATGCGGCTGTGATGGATCGTTTCACCGTCGCCAAGACGTATAGCGACTACGACAAAGCGCTGAAAAGCAAAAGCCTCGGCTGGCTGAAAAACGAACTCAAAGACAGTGTTGACGCTGTGGTCAACGGGCATTTCGAAGTGCGCCTGCAACCGACACGCGTCTACAAGCACCAGTGGGACGAAACCAAGGGCGAGTCGGCCTACAAGACGGTCAACTCGCCGGTCATCCACGAGACCGACGATATTTACGATGCCCGCAACGGCCTGCCATCTGGCAGCTCCAACATCATTACCGTACAAACTGATCCGGCCAAAGGCGTGCTGTGGAATCTGGGGGGCGGCAATGATCAAGTCAGCGGCGTGGGCGACAAGCCGAATCATTTCAATTACGGCGCCGGTGAAAAACGCCTGAGCGGCGGCGACAAGGATGACTCTTTTCTCTTTCAATCGGCAGCCGCAGCACTGACGTCAGCGCCGGATCAAGTCAGCCACCTGAGTGGCGGTGACGGTACTGATCTGTTGTGGCTGCAAGGCAAGCATGTCCGCCAGGATCACATTCCCGGCACCGCGCCCTACACCGGTTATGACATTGACTTGAACACCGGCAAGCTCGGCTTGCGCACTGCCGATGCGAACGCCGAACCGCAACCGCACTCAACCTTCGACGGCATCGAAAGAGTCGAAACCCTGGCGGGCGCGGCCAATCGGGTGACCGGTTCGGACCGGGCAGACATGATTACCGCCAATGGCCAGGACCGCATCAGTGCCGGCGCTGGCGACGATCAGGTGTCGATCCGTGGCAGCCACGTCATCGTTGACGGCGGCAGCGGTGTCGACACCTATCACATCGACCCGCTGAGCCTTGAAGTGTCGATCACCGATGATGATCAGGAGCAAAGCACCGTGTACCTCGGCGTGCCGCTCGAGGCCATCCAGCGCTGGTGCATTCGCGCAGATGCGCTGGTAATCGAAACTCTACGCGACGATGACCCGCAGTCATCCGGGCGCACGCTGATCATCGAAGCGGTGTACCAGACGATCAATGGCAAACGCTCGCTGCGCAACGACAAATGGCTGTTCGTCACGCAGGACGGTTATCACCTGCAACCGGACTGGCCCGCACAAACAGTCGACCTGAGCGAACAAGTACTGAACGCCGTGGTGATCAAGGCAGGTGTCGGCAAACCGTCCCCGTTCGTGTTGCACGACCGCGTGCAGACAGTCTCGGCGAGTGCGCAGTCTTTCTATTACGTATCCCGCGACAGCCATCACCCGACGTTGCGAGCGAGCGAGCAGATTGCCCGCAGCACGCTGTATATCGACTTCGACAGTAGCGAGATCGACGAGGTCAGGGCCGTCTATATCGTGCACTCAGCGCGCCATGGCGCTTTCACGACGCTGAGTCATCAAGGTGTGCATTTCACGCTCACCTTCAAAAAAGGCGGACTGCTTTCGCTGTACGGCGGGGTGCGCGAACATCCTGGCAAGAAAACCGACATGGGCGCCGGGATTCTCGCGTCACCGTGGCAGATCAGTCATCACTTCATCCTGGTGATGCGCGATGGCGTGTCTTACTACCTCGATGTCCCGCAGAACAACTATCGCGACGACGCGCAAAAACCTGGCTACACCGTGATTCAAAGTCGCGGCTCGCTGCGTGAGCGCGCCGGGAAATACACCTTCGTCAGGCCGGCGGTGGAAAAACGTACGCTGAAACAAACAGCGCAGCGCATCGACTTCAAATTGGCCCCGCACAGTGCCTCCTACGCATTGGAAGGCCGCTCGGGACGCTACGAAATCCATCCGGCGAGCAACATGTCCATCAGCCTCTCGACAGCGACGGCCGATGCTGGCACGTCCGGCTCTTCGAGCTGGGACATCTACACGCGACACCTTCAGGAGCCGATTGATCGCAGCAAGTTAGCCATCAGCAACAACCTGCTGAAGATCGGCAGCATTCACATCCACTTGCCCGACAGCAGCGATCCTTCGCTGCCACTCGAAAGCGTCGATGTCATCGTTTCCAGCGGACACCGTTACCGGATCAATGCGTTGTTCGAAGTCATCGGTCTGTATGCAGTCGACGCATCGGCATGCGCATCGCCCCAGGCGATCGTCGCGCTGATCGAGGCACACAAGGCCCGGGATGAACTCGAGAGTGGCGCAATCCACGTTCAGAACATTCAACTGGCGGACTTGGCCCCAGGCAAGATCCTTTACAACGCCGACATCGGCCGCTGGCAGATCGACAGCGATCCGGCACGCCTGATAAGCGTCGAACACCTGAGCATTCAGCAATTGTCCCCAGCCAAAGAGCCGGCACTCGCTTGATTGGTTTTTCACTCACTTCTGCAATCGTCAAGGAATGACACCATGCGCCCCAAACCACCTGCGTCGCCCAACATCCCGAAAGTCAATTCGCCGACGCTTGATACGGGATCCAACCGGTTCCGCCCAGACGCCGATCTGCCTGTGCTGCACCAGACGCCATTGGCTGGCACGAGTCGGCCCGCAGTCAACGTGGATGCGACGAACAGTGTTCGCGCCCATGCTGGCGCCGACGTATCGAGAGTCGAAATTTCCGACCTGCCTGGCGTCGTGTCTGAACCGCACAACGGACTGAGCAGTTACCTGCTGAATGCCGCGCTGCTGCGCAATATGCAAACCGCCGACGCTGACGGCTTTCGTTTTGTCGTTGGGCGCAGATTCGTCGACGTCAAAGATTCCGGTACCGTGCACGTCGAGTTCGATGCGGGGCTTGGCGCCTATCGGGCCACCGACCTGTACAAAAAACTGCCACCTGGCCCCGCACTGTTCAGAAACCAGGGCGAAGCCACCTGGAGCCCGGTTCGTCAGGTCGAGTCGGCTAACTCGTTAAAACGCCCAGGCACTGCGGGCGATGAAGGCGCAATACAGGTACCGGCCAAGCAGTTGCATATAGCGTCACTCTCCGCGCACGAAGCGACCAGGCAACTGCTCGGCGACTCACTGCTTGCAATGTATCCACTCCTGACGCATGGCCAACGCGTCGAGCTGCTGCGCTCCTACAATCTTTCGCCGGGGCAGCACGTGCAACTGCACAACGACTTGATGGCCAATCCGAAAGTGATGCCGGAGTGGGCCGAGCAGCATCGACTGCGATCCCTGGACGCGAACGATCCGACCCGCTTTGATCGACTCTACGAGGAAATACAGCCGCTGCTCCTGCCCGTAAGGAACGGCACAATGCACAGCGACCTGGTGGATTTCGACAAAAGTGTCAGTCGCGAATATCTCGACGGGTTTCTGGCCAGACTGGGTTATTTGCGCAACGCCAGCGACTGCCTGTACCGCACCGACATCCCCGGGTTGTTCCGGGCCGACGAGCGCACGCCCTTCGAGTTGTATAACGACGCCCGAATGTTGCCGCGCCTGAAACACCCGCGCGGCGCGACCACCGAGAAGCCGATCAGCGCAACGGTCAGCCACAAGCTGGTCAAGAGGTACAGCGGCAGAGGCTCCGAAGCGCCCAACCCGGAATACCTGCGCTACAACAGTCAGAGGAACAAGTTTCCCGGCAGAAAACCGGGCGATTCCGATACTGACTCTGGCCGTTCGGATAATGAATGGTCGGACGCATCAGACGTGGATCTGGACTCGGAGCGCAATTACGAAACCATCCGCCACGATCAGCAGTTCGTGTTCTCTTACATCATCGATACACGAAGAATGGAGGTGGTCCTCAACGAGGAAAACCATCTGCTCAATCTGTCGGCGCTGGAAAAGAGTGCGTGGTTTCCCGAGGACGAACTGGAGGCGCTGATTTCGGCGTCGAAAGCGGGCATTTCATCAGAGCGGCTGTGGCTAATGGACTCGACCTTCACGCGCGCAGCCAAGGTCGACGACGTTGCCGCAGAAGGCCAGAGCAGCTACATCGGCAATGATATCGAGGCGCGTACCCACAGTGGAATTTCCAACCAGCACGAATATGACGACCTGATCGATGCTGTCGCCAAGGCAGGCAAGCCGATATTGCACCTGCCAGCGGGCAAGGACTGGTTCGCCAACGATATCGTCTGGCCCGAATAACCAGTCGCTAAGCGAAGAGTTCGCCCTGCAGCTCATCGAGCAACGCCTGGATCGCATCCAGGCGTTGCTGCGGATCATCGAGTTGCAACAGGTCGATCTTGTCTTCTTCGGCGAACGGCAGCAGATAGGCCAATTGATTGGCCAGCGATTGCTGGCCGAGCGCTTCGATGCCCATGTTCAGCGCTTCGACCATCGGGTGTTCGGCCAAGGCCTTGAGCAGTGCCACCAGATCCGCGTCTTCATCCTGCAACGGCTGTTCGGGCTCATCGTCCAGCCACTCGACGTCGGCGACGATCAATTGATCGCGCTGCACTTCAGTGCGCAACACCGTGAAGCGCCGCCCGCCCTGCACGCGGATGCCGAGCAGGCCGTTGTCCTGCTGCTGGAAATCGGTGATCCGCGCTTCGCAGCCGACCATCGCGAAACCTTCCGGCGCAGCGCCGACCTCGTGACCTTCGAGGATGCACACCACGCCAAATCCGCCGCCCTGCTTCATGCAGCGGCCGATCATGTCGAGGTAGCGCGCTTCGAAGATCTGCAAATCCAGATTGCAGCCGGGAAACAGCACTGTGTTCAGCGGAAAAAGCGCCAGGCTCATAGACATTTCCTTACACCACCATCGACACCGCCAACGGCAGGAATACCGCCGTGGCCACGCCCATCAGACTCATTGCCAGTGCCGCAAAAGCACCGCACTCATCACTTTCCTGCATCGCCACCGCCGTGCCGACCGCATGCGCGGTCATGCCCAGCGCCATGCCGCGTGCTTCCGGGCTGTGCACGCCGAGACGGTTCAACAGCGCCGGGCCGAAGATTGCGCCGATCACCCCGGTGATCAGCACAAACACTGCCGCCAGCGCCGCCACGCCGCCAATCTGCTCGGCCACCAGCATGGCAATCGGTGAAGTCACCGATTTCGGCGCCATGGTCATCAAGATCATGTGATCAGCACCGAACCACCAACCGAGCGCCACGCCCAAACCCGTGGCAACCACCCCGCCTATCACCAGCGTAGTAAAAATCGGCCAGAACAATTGCCGGATGCGTCGCAGATTCAGATAAAGCGGCACCGCCAGCGCCACCGTCGCCGGACCGAGCAGAATACTCAGGATCTCAGTGCTCTTGCGGTACTCGGCATAGGTGATGCCGCACGCCGTCAGCACGCCGATCAGCACCAACATCGAGACCAGCACCGGTTGCAGAAAGATCCAGCGGGTTTTCTCGAATGCCGCCAGCACCATCTGATAGGCACCGAGGGTGATGCCGATGCCGAACAGCGGATGGTGAATCACCGACGTCCAGGCGCCGTGCCAGTCGAACAGCATCAGGATTCCTCCACCGGCGGCGCGTGGCGTTTGACCAGGCGCTGCATCAGCACCCCGGCGAAAGCCATCGAGAGAATCAGCGACAACACCAGCGCGCCGACAATCGCCCAGAAATCGGCGGCAATCGCCGTGGCGTAAACCATCACGCCCACCGCTGGCGGCACCAGCAGCAATGGCAGATAACGCAGCAGACTGCTGGCTGCCAGGCTCACCGGCTCGCCGACTTCACCGCGAATGATCAGGAATACCAGCAGCAGCAACAGGCCGATGATCGGCCCCGGCAGCACCGGCAACAGCAAATGATTGAGCGCCGTGCCGAGCAATTGGAACAGCACCAGCATGGTCAGGCCACGTAGCAACATCCGACATCTCCTACAAAAAACGCCCGGCATTATAAGCACGCCTGCGCTATGGATCGGCATTCGCCAAAAGCATGGTCGGTTGACCGGAGCAAATCGCCATGATGATCTACAGTGGTTCGCAGGGCGGTCAAATCCCCCACCAGAAAAACTATAAAACCGATGAACCCAAGGAGAGTCTCAATGCCCTATGTTCCAGTTGCAGAGCTCAAAGATTATGTCGGCAAGGAACTCGGACGTTCCGAATGGCTCACCATCGATCAGGAGCGCATCAACCTGTTCGCTGAAGCCACCGGGGATTATCAGTTCATTCACGTCGACCCGGTCAAAGCCGCGCAAACGCCATTTGGCAGCACCATCGCTCACGGTTTCCTGTCGTTGTCGCTGATGCCCAAACTGATGGAAGACATCCTGATCCTGCCTGAAGGCGTGAAAATGGTAGTCAACTACGGTCTGGACAGCGTGCGCTTCATCCAGCCAGTCAAGGTCAATTCGAAAGTCAGGCTCAAGGTCGACATGCTTGAAGTGACCGAGAAAAAACCCGGCCAATGGCTACTCAAAGCCACCGCCACGCTGGAGATAGAAGGCTCGGACAAACCGGCCTACATCGCCGAACCGCTGTCGCTCTGCTTCGTTTAAGCCTCCGGATGCGAACCGGCGCACGCTGTTTCGCATCCCCTCCTCGTTCCCGGCTGTATAAGGTCACATAGCTGCGGCATACTCCGTCGCCTACTTGCCCGGATCCCGCTATGCGCTCACTTGCCGCTCTTGTTCCGCTTGCCTTGACCCTGATGCTCACCGCTTGCGGCGACGGCGAATCGCTGTTGCCCCCGGACGCGCGCCTGCCCGACGGCGGGCGTTATCGCGGTGAACTGGTCGACGGCTTGCTGCACGGTCAGGGCCGCATCGACTACCCGAACGGCAGTTGGTACGCCGGGCAATTCGACAAGGGCCAATGGCACGGCCAGGGTGAATGGCATGGCAGCAACGGCGAGGTCTATCGCGGGCAGTTCCAGCAAGGGCTGTTCGACGGTCAGGGCAGCCTGACCACCAGTGTCAGCAGCTACACCGGCGGCTTCAAGCTCGGCCGGCGTGACGGCGAAGGCACCCTCAAAGAAAACGCCATGACCTACCGCGGCGAGTTCAAGGCGGATCAATATTCCGGGCTCGGTCGCCTCGAACTTGATGACGGCAGTTCTTATCAAGGCCAGTTCGCCCACGGCAAACCCAACGGCGAAGGCCAGCGCGGCGATGCCAGCGGTAATACCTTCAGCGGACATTTCGTCAACGGTCAGCTGGAAGGCAACGGCACGTTCAACAGTGCCGACGGCGACATCTACGTTGGCGGCTTCAAGAACAATCAGCTGCACGGCAAGGGCCGCTACGAAAACGCTGACGGCGATGTCTGGCTCGGTCAGTTCAAGGAAGGCGCACTGACCGGCAAGGGCGAGCTGATCGGCGCCGACGGCAGCCATTACACCGGCTCGTTCAGCGACTGGCGCTTCAGCGGTCAGGGCCGCTTGAACCTGGCCGACGGCAGCTTCTATATCGGCCAGTTCGACAACGACAGCTATTCGGGACGCGGCACTTTGGTGCTGACCGACGGCAGCGTGTTAAGCGGCACCTGGGTCAATGGTCAGCGCGTGCGCGATGCCGATGGCAAGTTGCTGCCCGACTCACTCGAACTTGGATTGCTCGCACAGGGTCGCCTGCTCGAAGACGCATTGGCCGCGGTTCCGGCCTCGACTCCGGCTGTCGAGTTGTACACCCTGACCCTCGGCGGCGACGGCAAGCAGAGCGTATTTCTGCGCGAATCGGACTTCGTCTCGAACATGCTCGCTACGCGCTTCGGCGCCTACGGTCAGATTCGTCTGGTCAACCATCGCGACCACCTCGGCGACCGGCCGATGGCCACCCGCGAAAACCTGCGCCGTGCCGCCCAGACCCTGGCCGAACGCAGCGGCCCGGAAGATTTGCTGTTCATCTACCTGACCAGCCACGGCACCGCCGAACACGAACTGGTACTCGACCAGCCGCGCATGGAACTGGCCGACCTGCCCGCCGACGAACTCGCCGCCGTGCTCACGCCACTGAAAAACCGCGACAAAGTGATCGTGATTTCCTCGTGCTACTCCGGCGGTTTCATCCCGGCGCTCAAAGACGAACGCACGCTGATCATGACCGCCTCGCGCGCCGATCGCGTGTCGTTTGGCTGCTCGGAAGAAGCCAACTTCACCTACTTCGGTGACGCGTTGTTCGCGCAGGCGCTGAACCAGACCGACGATCTGGAGCAAGCCTTCAAACTGGCCAAAGCCACCGTCGCCGAGCGCGAACTGGCGGACAGCTTCGAAGCCTCGGAGCCGCAGATCTGGGCGCCGAAAACCGTGCTTTCGCACTGGCAACTGCTGCGCAAACAGCAGGCGCGAAAAGCATTGCAGAGTGCTTCGTTGAACGACGGAGTGCCAAAGAGCAACTAAGCTGAACAGTATCAAGGGAGAAACACTATGTACTTGACGCCTCAGCATGTATTGCTTGCCGGAGCCACCGGTTTGACCGGTGAACATCTACTCGACCGCTTGCTCAACGAGCCAACGATCACGCGTGTTCTCGCCCCTTCACGCCGGCCACTGGCCGAGCATCCACATTTGGAAAACCCGGTCGGTGATCCGCAGGTTTTTCTGCCGCAACTGGCCGGTCGCGTCGACATCGCCTATTGCTGCCTCGGCACCACGATCAAACAGGCCGGCTCGGAAGAAGCGTTCCGTGCAGTGGACCTGGACATGGTCGTGGCATTCGCCAAGCGCGCACGGGAAATGGGTGCGCGGCATTTGATCGTGATCAGTGCCCTGGGGGCGGATCGCCGATCCTCGATTTTCTATAACCGGGTCAAAGGCGAGATGGAATACGCATTGCGCGCACAGGATTGGCCGCAACTGACCATTTGCCGGCCTTCGTTGTTGCTTGGTGAACGTACCGAGCCGCGTTTGGGCGAACAGCTTGCCGCACCGTTTTCGAAATTGATTCCCGGCAAATACCGCGGCATCGAAGCCTGCCAACTGGCCCGGGCGATGTGGCGGCTGGCGCTGGAAGAACAGGATGGGGTGCGCGTGGTTGAATCGGATGAACTGAGGAAACTCGGCAAGTAAACGCGAACCTGTGGCGAGGGAGCTTGCTCCCTCGCCACAGGGAGTTGTGCACTCCCCTACAATCCGCCAGTCGCCTGAAACCCCACGCCTAAAACGGTGAGCAGCGACAACGGCAGGAGCAGCGTATCCAGCAAAGCACTCGCCGGCAGATCCACCCCCGGATAACTCGGTGCCTCAGCCCCGAAGCGATCCATCGCACAACACCCGCCATTCAGCGCATACAAATCCAGGCGAGTCCCGGCGTACACCACCGGCGCACCCGCTTTGGCTGCGTCCAGCGTGCGCGCCGTGGCGCATCCCGTCAGTTGCAGCGCCAACACTAAAACCAACCACTTATTCATTGCTGTTCAGGTGATGCTCGCCCCAGCGCGGCAGCATGTCCTGAGGGATCCCCAGCAGATTGAGAATCCGCGCCACGACGAAATCGATCAGGTCATCGATGGTTTGCGGCTGGTGATAGAACCCTGGTGAGGCCGGCAGGATGGTCACGCCCATGTTCGACAGCTTGAGCATGTGCTCCAGATGAATACTCGAATACGGCGCTTCACGCGGCACCAGAATCAACTGGCGGCGCTCTTTGAGCGTCACATCCGCTGCGCGCTCGATCAGGTTGTTGCAGGCGCCGGTGGCAATCGCCGACAGCGTGCCGGTCGAACACGGCACCACCACCATCGCCGCCGGCGCCCCGGAGCCGGAAGCCACTGGCGACATCCAGTCCTCTTTGCCATACACACGAATCTGCCCGGCAGCCGCGCCGGTGTATTCGCTGAGGAACGCCTGCATCATCTGCGGCTTGGGTGGCAGCGAAACGTCGGTCTCGGTAGCCATCACCAACTGCGCAGCCTTGGAAATGAGGAAATGCACCTCACGATCTTCACGCACCAGACAATCGAGCAGGCGCAAACCGTACTGGGCGCCGGACGCGCCGGTCATCGCCAGCGTAATGCGTTCGGGGCCGTTGCTCATTTCAGCGCCTCGGCGAGTTTGCCGTGCAGGCCGCCGAAGCCGCCGTTGCTCATGATCACCACGTGGGTGCCGGGCTGGGCCTGGCTCTTCACGCGTTCGATGATGCCTTCCAGCGAATCGCTGACAATCGACGGCACGGTGCACAGCGCTGCGGTGCCCGCCAGATCCCAACCGAGGTTGGCCGGGGCGTACCAGATCACCTGATCGGCATCGACCACGCTGTCCGGCAGACCGTCGCGGTGCGCGCCGAGTTTCATCGAGTTGGAACGCGGCTCGATGATCGCGATCAGCGGCGCATCGCCGATGCGTTTGCGCAAGCCATCAAGGGTGGTGGCAATCGCGGTCGGGTGATGAGCAAAATCGTCATAGATGGTGATGCCGCGCACTTCCGCGACTTTTTCCATGCGGCGTTTGACGTTTTTGAACGCGCTCAACCCGGCTATGCCCATCGACGGCACCACACCGACATGACGTGCAGCGGCCAGCGCGGCCAAGGCGTTGGCGACGTTGTGCAGACCGGTCAATTCCCACTCGACCGTGCCTTGGGACACGCCTTCAAACATCACTTCGAATGCCGAGCCGTCGTCTTTGTGCAACTTGACCTGCCACTGGCCGCCGACACCGGTGGTCTGCACCGGGGTCCAGCAACCCATCTCGATCACCCGCTGCAGAGCAGGCTCGGTGGTCGGGTGAATCACCAGACCTTCGCTCGGAATCGTACGCACCAAATGGTGGAACTGACGCTCGATGGCCGGCAGATCGGGGAAGATGTCGGCGTGATCGAACTCAAGATTGTTGAGGATCGCGGTGCGCGGACGGTAGTGAACAAACTTCGAACGCTTGTCGAAGAACGCGCTGTCGTATTCGTCAGCTTCGATCACGAAGAACGGCGTACCGCCCAGTCGCGCCGACACCGAGAAGTTCTGTGGCACGCCGCCGATCAGAAAACCCGGGCTCATGCCCGCATGTTCCAGCACCCAGGCCAGCATGCTGCTGGTGGTGGTCTTGCCATGCGTACCGGCAACCGCCAGCACCCAGCGCCCTTGCAGCACATGATCGGCCAGCCACTGCGGGCCGGAGACGTACGGCAGGCCTTTGTTCAGCACATACTCCACCGCAGGGTTGCCGCGGGACATGGCGTTGCCGATCACTACCAGATCCGGCGCGGGATCAAGCTGCACCGGGTCGTAACCCTGCGTCAGCTGAATGCCCTGGGCTTCGAGCTGCGTGCTCATCGGCGGATAAACGTTGGCATCGGAGCCGGTCACGTGATGGCCCAGCTCTTTGGCCAGAACCGCCATCGAGCCCATGAAAGTCCCGCAGATACCCAGAATATGAATGTGCATAGTCGACCTCGTAAAACATCGCCGCAGGTTAGCGCAGGGAGGGGGAAATGGCACTCTTTAGGTGATTGAGGCTGGTGGTCTGAATTTGTGTCCGGCTTGAGATCGCGGCCCTCACCCCAGCCCTCTCCCAGAGGTAGAGGGAGCCGATCTATGGCGCTTCTAATCCCGAGTTCGGCTGGATATCTCAGGTCGGCGAAGATTTAAAGAACATCCCGGTCAGTCCCCTCTCCCCTGGGAGAGGGCTAGGGTGAGGGGCTTCTAACTGACACACCGCTCAATCCCATGCTTACGCAGCTTTCTATAAAGCGTATTGCGACTCACGCCCAACCGTTGCGCCGTATGGGTCATGTGCCAGCGCGTCTGCTCCAGCGCATCAAGCAAAGCCACGCGTTCGGCATCTTCCAGCGGCTGCTCAGAGGGAGCAACCTCCAACACTTGCGGGCGCACCTGCCGAATCATCGCCGGCAAATCCTCAACCCCGACCCGCCCGTCATCACACAACGCCGCCAGCGTGCGCAGCACATTGCGCAATTGCCGGACATTCCCCGGCCAGTTGAACGCCAGCAACGCCTGACGCGCCGCCTCGTCGATCACCACCGTTTCCCCGCCGGCCTCTTCGGCCAGCAGAAAATCCAGCAGCTCGGATTTATCACTGCGCTCACGCAACGCCGGCAGCGCTACTTCCAGCCCATTGAGCCGGTAATACAGATCCTCACGGAAACTGCCGTCCTCGACTCGCGCCAACAGATTGCGGTGAGTCGCGCTGATGATCCGCACATTGACCGCTTCCGGTTCGCCGCCAATCGGCACCACTTGCCGGTCTTCCAGCACCCGCAACAAACGGGTCTGCAAGGCCAGCGGCATGTCACCGATCTCGTCGAGGAACAAGGTGCCGCCATCGGCCTGCTGCAACTTGCCGCGCATGCCGTCCTTGCGTGCGCCGGTGAAACTGCCGCCGCGATAGCCGAACAGTTCGCTCTCGATCAGGCTCTCGGGAATCGCCGCGCAATTGAGGGCGACGAAGGCTTTACCGCAGCGCTGACTGGCTTGATGCACCGCTTTGGCGAATGCCTCTTTGCCGGAACCGGTTTCGCCGTTGATCAGCAGCGGGACGTCGCGCTCGAACACGCGCAAGGCTTTGCGGAAGTCCGCTTGCAGCGCCGCATCGCCCAGGCAAATACCTGACAGTCGCGGGGTTTCGACGATTGCGGGGGCGGGAACAACCGGCAACGGCCGCCTGCTCTCACCACGCAGTACCGCAAACAAATGCCGACCATCACGCGTGCGCAACGGCCAACTGGCGCTGGCATTGGCAGTCGCGCGGCCAAGCAAATCATCCAGCGAACAATCGAAAAACGCCTCCACCGGTTTACCCAGCAAGCCGCCGCGAATGTGCCCGAGCAGATTCAATGCGCTCTGATTTACCGCACTGATCCGCCCTTCCCCGTCGAACGCCAGCAGCCCTTCGCTGAACAGCCCGACCGATTCGGCCTGTAAGTGAAAACGCAGCAACCATTGGTTATCGAAGCAACGTAGGAAGTAGCAGCTCTCGATCATCTTCGCCGACAGATTGACCAGCGCCATAGTGTGGAACTGGCTCTGCCGCGACACATCATGCCGGGCAGATGAAACGTCGAGCACCGCCAGCAGTTCGCCATGCGGGTCGAACACCGGGCTCGCCGAACAGGTCAGGCCGGTGTGGCGACCGCGAAAGTGTTCATCCTGGTGGATGGTCAGCGCCTGACGCTCGACCAGACAGGTGCCGATGCCGTTGGTGCCTTCGCAGGCTTCGCTCCAGTCAGCACCCAGCCACAGGCCGGAGCGTTCGAAAATCTTGCGTTCGGCGGGGGCAGTGACGCAGTTGAGGATCACCCCGCGCGCGTCGGTCAGCAGTACCGCGTGGCCGGCGCCGGAGAGTTGTTGATGCAGGCTGCTCATCTCGCTGCCGGCAATCTGCAGAACCTGTTGCAGACGTTCGCGGCTCTCGAGTACGCGCCCATGCTCAAGCACGGTCGGCGCGATGCTCAGGGCCGGGTCGAGGTGGTAGTCCTCAAGACAGCGCAGCCACGAGCGGGCAATCGATGGATCAGCGCCCGGCCCGTGTAAATGGGGTTTGCCCTGGGTGGCGGTGAGAACCTGCTGGGCATGGCGACTCAAATGGTTATCGTGCATTTCTTATTATTCTCCCCGGAGCTTGTGGCGAGGGAGCTTGCTCCCGCTCGAGTGCGAAGCGCTCGCCAAAAACCTGATGGCAGATGTTTGTTCAGGGTCGCTTCGCAACCCAGCGGGAGCAAGCTCCCTCGCCACAGGTTGATCAGCATCCTCCTGCGACCGACGCTTTGCAATGCTGGCAAGACCACCCGGTCACAGCCTGTGCCAGAAGCGGTACAAACTGTCACCCCGACTGTACCGAAACCGTCACAGCCGCCGTCCGCCGGCCCGACAAAAATCGTGCAACGCCTTGATTTGCCTGACCTGCAAGGCAGTGGCCCGACCTTTGCTCTACGCTTATAACAAGCGCTCATGCGCGTCTCTCTTATAAGTACAACAAGCCAAGGAGAATAATCATGCTTTATGCTCATCCCGGTACTGAAGGCGCCAAAGTCTCGTTCAAAAGCAAATATGGCAACTACATTGGCGGCGAATTTGTAGCGCCAGTCAAAGGTCAGTACTTCACCAACACCTCGCCAGTTAACGGCCAACCGATTGCCGAATTCCCGCGCTCCACTGCCGAAGACATCGACAAGGCACTGGACGCCGCCCACGCCGCTGCCGATGCCTGGGGTTCGACCTCAGTGCAGGCGCGTTCGCTGATCCTGCTGAAAATCGCCGACCGCATCGAACAGAACCTCGAACTGCTGGCGATTACCGAAACCTGGGACAACGGCAAAGCCATCCGCGAAACCCTCAACGCCGACATTCCGCTGGCCGCCGACCACTTCCGCTATTTCGCTGGCTGCCTGCGCGCTCAGGAAGGCAGCGCCGCCGAAATCGACGGCAACACCGTGGCTTATCACATCCATGAACCGCTGGGCGTGGTCGGCCAGATCATCCCGTGGAACTTCCCGATTCTGATGGCCGCGTGGAAACTTGCCCCGGCCCTGGCGGCGGGTAACTGCGTGGTACTCAAGCCGGCCGAGCAAACCCCGCTGGGCATCACCGTGCTGATGGAACTGATCGGCGATCTGCTGCCGCCAGGCGTGCTCAACGTTGTGCAGGGTTACGGCAAAGAAGCCGGCGAGGCGCTGGCCACTAGCAAACGCATCGCCAAGATTGCCTTCACCGGCTCGACCCCGGTCGGTTCGCACATCATGAAATGTGCTGCGGAAAACATCATTCCGTCGACCGTGGAACTGGGCGGCAAGTCGCCGAACATCTTCTTCGAAGACATCATGCAGGCCGAGCCGACTTTCATCGAAAAAGCCGCCGAAGGCCTGGTGCTGGCGTTCTTCAACCAGGGCGAAGTCTGCACCTGCCCTTCACGCGCGCTGGTTCAGGAATCGATCTACGACGAGTTCATGGCCGTCGTGATGAAGAAAGTCCTGCAAATCAAACGCGGCGACCCGCTCGACACCGACACCATGGTCGGCGCGCAGGCGTCCGAGCAGCAATTCGACAAGATTCTGTCCTATCTGGAAATCGCCAAGGGCGAAGGCGCCGAGCTGCTGACCGGCGGCAAGGTGGAAAAACTCGAGGGCAGTCTGGCGACCGGCTATTACATCCAGCCGACCCTGCTCAAGGGCACCAACAAAATGCGTGTGTTCCAGGAAGAAATCTTTGGCCCGGTGGTGAGCATTACCACCTTCAAGGACGAAGCCGAAGCGCTGGCCATCGCCAACGACACCGAGTTCGGCCTCGGCGCCGGCCTGTGGACTCGCGACATCAACCGCGCCTACCGCATGGGCCGCGCGATCAAGGCTGGCCGCGTATGGACCAACTGCTACCACCTGTACCCGGCGCACGCCGCGTTCGGCGGCTACAAGAAATCCGGCGTCGGCCGTGAAACCCACAAAATGATGCTCGACCATTATCAGCAGACCAAAAACCTGCTGGTGAGTTACGACATCAATCCGCTGGGCTTCTTCTAACAACCTGCGGACAACTCGCTCTCTCTGGGGGAGCGAGTTTTGCTCTGCGGGATCTGCGTCAACCCGGCAGTGTCAGCCGGGACCATAAAAAACAATAAGAATGGTGAACCTTATGCCTGGCGAATCCCCAGCTGGCGCTCCGGCGACCGGCTCCTCCGTCGATTTCGAAAAAGTCGGCTCGGACTACTTCCAACAACGCGAACTGAAAAAAGGTGCTGCCGGCTGGATATTGCTGGTGGGCCTGGGCGTGGCCTACGTGATCTCCGGCGACTACGCCGGCTGGAACTTCGGCCTGGCGCAAGGTGGCTGGGGCGGCATGTTCCTCGCTACGCTGCTGATGGCCACCATGTACCTGTGCATGTGTTTTTCCCTGGCAGAACTTTCATCGATGATCCCGACCGCCGGTGGCGGCTACGGATTTGCCCGCAGTGCATTCGGCCCTTGGGGCGGCTTCCTCACCGGCACCGCGATCCTCATCGAATACGCCATCGCCCCCGCCGCTATCGCGGTGTTCATCGGCGCCTATTGCGAGTCGTTGTTCGGTATCGGCGGCTGGGTGATTTACCTGGCGTTCTACATCATTTTTATCGCCATCCACATTTTCGGGGTTGGCGAAGCGCTGAAGCTGATGTTTGTGATTACAGCCGTCGCCGCGCTGGCACTCGGGGTGTTTCTAGTGGCGATGGTGCCGCACTTCGATGTGGCCAACCTGCTCGACATTCCCGTGACCACTGCGGTGGGCGCCAGCAGTTTCCTGCCGTTCGGTTACGTCGGTGTGTGGGCCGCGATTCCGTACGCAATCTGGTTTTTCCTAGCCGTCGAAGGCGTGCCACTGGCCGCTGAAGAAACCAAGAATCCCAAGCGCGACCTGCCGCGCGGCTTGATCGGCGCCATGCTGGTGCTGCTGGCCTTTGCCCTGCTGATTTTGATCGTCGGCCCCGGCGGCGCGGGTGCCAACTCGCTGCTGACATCCGGCAATCCACTGGTGGAAGCGCTGACTAAAGCCTACGGCGGTTCGACGTGGATGGGCAGCTTCGTCAATCTGGTCGGTCTGGCCGGGCTGATCGCCAGTTTCTTCTCGATCATCTACGCCTACTCGCGGCAGATTTTCGCCCTGTCGCGCGCCGGCTACCTGCCGCGCAAACTGTCCGAAACCAATAAAAGCAAGGCTCCGGTGCTGGCTCTGGTTATCCCCGGCATTATCGGTTTCGGCCTGTCATTGACCGGTCAGGGGGATTTGCTGATTCTGGTGGCGGTGTTCGGCGCGACCATTTCCTACGTGCTGATGATGGCCGCGCACATCACCCTGCGCATCCGTCGCCCCAAAATGGATCGGCCATACCGCACGCCGGGCGGCATTTTCACCTCCGGCGTCGCGCTGGTCCTGGCGTGCATCGCCGTAGTCGCAGGTTTCTTGGTCGATCCACGGGTGGTGATCGGCGCCGCAGTGATCTATGGAGTGTTAATTGCTTACTTTGCTTTCTACAGTCGACATCACTTGGTAGCAGGCACGCCGGAAGAAGAGTTTGCGGCGATTCAGAAAGCTGAAGAAGCCCTGCACTGACAGCCGAAATCACGGCGCAGGTCTGCCCTGCGCCGTCACGGAGAATTCTGTATGGCGAGTTTTGCTCACACGGTCGGCGCCCAGACCTACCGCTTCGACAGCCTCAAGGACGTGATGGCCAAGGCCAGTCCGGCGCGTTCCGGAGACTTTCTGGCGGGCGTCGCCGCGCTCAATGATGGCGAACGAGTCGCTGCGCAAATGGCGCTGGCCGACATTCCGCTCAGTTATTTCCTACAGGAAGCGCTGATTCCTTACGAAGCCGATGAAGTCACCCGACTCATCATCGATACCCATGACAAACAGGCCTTCGCGGTGGTTAGCCATCTCACGGTCGGCGGCTTCCGTGACTGGCTGTTGAGCGACGCTGCCGATGAAGACAGCTTGCGCGCCCTCGCTCCGGGATTGACCCCGGAAATGGTCGCCGCCGTGTCGAAAATCATGCGTGTGCAGGATCTGGTATTGGTCGCGCAGAAGATCCGTGTCGTCACAAAGTTTCGCGGCACCCTCGGCCTGCGCGGACGCTTGTCCACAAGGCTGCAACCCAATCATCCGACCGACGAACCCGCCGGGATCGCCGCAAGCATTCTCGACGGCCTGCTCTACGGCAACGGCGACGCAATGATAGGGATCAACCCGGCCACCGACAGCATCGCCTCGATCTGCGCGATGCTGGAAATGCTCGACGCGATCATCCAGCGCTACGACATCCCGACCCAGGCCTGCGTGCTGACCCACGTCACCACCTCTATAGAAGCGATCAACCGGGGTGTGCCACTGGATCTGGTGTTCCAGTCGATCGCCGGCACCGAAGCCGCCAACGCCAGTTTCGGCATCAATCTGAATATCCTTCAGGAAGGCTACGATGCCGGGCTGAGCCTGAATCGCGGCACCCTCGGGCAGAATCTGATGTATTTCGAGACCGGTCAGGGCAGTGCGCTGTCGGCCAACGCCCACCACGGCGTCGATCAACAGACCTGCGAGACCCGGGCCTACGCCGTGGCGCGACATTTCAAGCCGTTTCTGGTGAACACCGTCGTAGGATTTATCGGCCCGGAGTACCTGTACAACGGCAAACAGATCATCCGCGCCGGCCTCGAAGACCACTTCTGTGGCAAGTTGCTCGGCGTGCCGATGGGCTGCGACATCTGCTACACCAACCACGCCGAAGCCGACCAGGACGACATGGACACCCTGCTGACCCTGCTCGGTGTGGCTGGAATCAACTTCATCATGGGCATCCCCGGCTCCGACGACATCATGCTCAATTACCAGACCACCTCGTTCCACGACGCGCTCTATGCGCGCCAGACCCTGGGCCTGAAACCGGCGCCTGAGTTCGAGACGTGGCTGGCGAACATGGGCATCTTTACCCAGGCGGACGGCAAGGTCCGCTTCGGCAACAACCTGCCGCCGGCCTTTCGCCACGCGCTGGCGCAACTGGGATGAGTGATATGGATAAAACGCCGGTCGATCCACAAAACCCATGGCTTGAGTTGCGCCGCCTGACCCCGGCGCGCATCGCACTGGGCCGCACTGGCACCAGTTTGCCAACCCGTGCGCAGCTGGATTTTCAGTATGCCCATGCTCAGGCGCGGGACGCGGTGCATTTGCCGTTCGATCACGCCGCGCTCAGTGCGCAAATGACTGAGCGTGGACGGGACAGCCTGTTACTGCACAGCGCGGCGCTGGATCGAAACAGCTACCTGCAACGCCCGGATCTGGGGCGCACGTTGAGTGATGACTCGGCGCAGACGTTGCGCGATCACGCTGCGGCGCATCCGGGCGGAGTCGATCTGGCGATTGTCGTGGCTGACGGTTTGTCAGCGCTGGCGGTGCATCGGCATACGCAGCCATTCCTGACTCGTCTGGAAGAGCAAATGACAGCTGACGGCTGGTCGTGTGCACCCGTGATTCTGGTCGAGCAGGGCCGCGTGGCCATCGGCGATGAAATCGGCCAGTTGCTCGGCGCGAAAATGCTGGTGATGCTGATCGGCGAGCGTCCGGGCCTGAGTTCGCCGGACAGCCTGGGTTTATATTTCACCTACAATCCCAAGGTCGGACTCACCGATGCCTACCGCAACTGCATCTCGAATGTGCGGCTTGAGGGTTTGAGCTACGGCATGGCGGCGCATCGCTTGCTGTATCTGATGCGCGAAGCCTGTCGCAGAGGCTTGTCGGGGGTCAATCTGAAGGACGAGGCACAGCTTCACACGCTGGAGTCGGAAAGCGGAGCAGACATGAAGAGTAATTTCCTACTCGATCCGCCCCCAACCTGAACCGTTTCCGCATTGCGTTTCTGCGCTGGTTTGAGGCAGGATCGACGCACGGCCGCCAGAGGTTTCCCAACGCCGTCAGCGCACGTGAAGACAGCCACTTGAAGGACGAGACCTACTATGCGGATTATCCAAGCGACCCTCGAACACCTGGATTTGCTGACACCGTTGTTCGTTAAGTATCGCGAGTTCTACGGTTCCCTGCCCTATCCGGACTCGTCCCGGGCATTTCTCGAAAAACGCCTGCGGCGCAAGGAGTCAGTCATCTATCTGGCTTTGGCCGATGACGACGACAAGAAACTCATGGGCTTCTGCCAGCTCTACCCGAGCTTTTCCTCGCTGTCGCTCAAGCGCGTGTGGATTCTCAACGACATCTACGTAGCCGAAGACGCTCGCCGGCAGTTGGTTGCCGACAACCTGATCCGCACCGCCAAGCGCATGGCCAAGGAAACCCAGGCTGTACGCATGCGCGTATCCACCAGCGCCGACAACGAAGTGGCGCAGAAAACCTACGAATCCATCGGATTCAAGGAAGACACCGAGTTCAAGAACTACGTGCTGCCGATCAGCGACGAGCTCTGATCGCTGATAGCCGCCCATGCAGGGAGGGGCCTGACGCCCTCCCTGCATCGCGTTCATCCCCGACATTTATTCACAGTCGACATCCCCCGCTACAAAACCAACGCGCGTTTCACCTCTCAAACCGTATAATCGCGATCTTTCCGGCTTGTAAGAAAAACTACATCCGCTTGTAGGCTTACACGAAGTCAACCGCACAGGCCTGCTGAGTCGGGCCGCCAAACAGGTGTGCCTCCATGGATTTCAACCCGCTCGATCTCATCCTGCATCTCGATGTCTATCTCGACATGCTGGTAACCAACTACGGGCCATGGATCTACGCCATCCTGTTTCTGGTGATCTTCTGCGAAACCGGACTGGTGGTCATGCCGTTCCTGCCGGGTGATTCCCTGCTGTTCATCGCCGGTGCAGTCGCTGCGGGCGGCGGCATGGATCCGGTACTGTTGGGCGGTCTGCTGATGCTCGCGGCAATCCTCGGTGACAGCACTAACTACGTAATCGGACGAACGGCGGGTGAGCGATTGTTCAATAATCCGAACTCGAAAATCTTCCGCCGCGATTACCTGCAAAAAACCCACGACTTCTACGACAAGCACGGTGGCAAAACCGTGACTCTGGCGCGCTTCCTGCCCATCATTCGGACCTTTGCGCCGTTTGTCGCAGGCGTCGCCAGAATGCCGTATCCGCGCTTCTTCGGTTTCAGCGTACTCGGCACGATCCTGTGGGTTGGCGGCCTGGTCACGCTGGGTTACTTCTTCGGCAACGTGCCGTTCATCAAGAAAAACCTGTCGTTGCTGGTGGTCGCGATCATCCTGCTGTCGCTGATCCCGATGATCATTGGTGTGGTGCGCAGCCGCTTCGGTGGCTCCAAAGTCGAATCGCACTAAGCCGATGTGGTCGCTGAGCGCCTGGCGACGCAGGCGCATCCTCGCGAAGCACCCGATTGCCGACGATCTGTGGCAGCGGGTGCGCCATCTCCTGAGCTTTCTCGACGGCATCAGCGCCGCCGAAGATCAGTGGTTGCGCGAAGCCTGCGTGCTGTTCCTCGATGAAAAGCACCTGACCGCCCTGCCCGGCGTCGAACTGCATCAGGAACAACGCCTGCTGCTCGCCGCCCAAGCGCAATTGCCGCTTTTGCACCTGGGCGATCTGAACTGGTATCAGGGTTTTCACGAAATCGTCCTGTATCCCGACGACTTTCTCAGCCCGCAGCGTCATCGTGATGCCAGCGGTGTCGAGCATGAATGGGACGGCGAACACAGCGGCGAAGCCTGGCAGCAAGGGCCAATCATTCTGGCTTGGCCGGGGGTGATGGCCAGTGGTGGCTGGGAAGGTTACAACCTGGTGATCCACGAACTCGCGCACAAGCTCGACATGCTCAACGGCGACGCCAACGGCCTGCCACCACTGCACGCAGATATGCGGGTCAAGGACTGGGCCGACGTGATGCAATCGGCTTATGACGATCTCAATCGCCAGCTCGACCACGATCCAGACGTCGAAACTGCCATTGATCCGTACGCCGCCGAGAACCCTGCAGAGTTCTTCGCCGTCACCAGCGAATATTTCTTCAGCGCCCCGGACCTGCTGCATGAGGCTTATCCACAGGTGTATGCGCAGCTCAAGCTTTTCTACCGCCAGGATCCGTTGAGCCGGTTGCGGCAACTTCAGGCGCAGGACCCGGTCTATCAGGCTCACGAGTAAAGTCTGTATGACTTCCGCTACGTGGCGTCCACGGCAGAATATGCCTATAATCGCCGCCACTTTTTGGTCAATCCGGCCAAGTGTTTTTGGTCAACTAACGGGGGCACCGCCCAATGAGCTACAGCAAGATTCCGGCTGGCAAAGACCTGCCGAACGACATCTACGTCGCGATCGAGATCCCGGCCAACCACGCGCCGATCAAATACGAAATCGACAAAGACAGCGATTGCCTGTTCGTTGACCGTTTCATGGCCACCCCGATGTTCTACCCGGCCAACTACGGTTACATCCCGAACACCCTGGCTGACGACGGTGATCCCCTCGACGTGCTGGTTGTGACCCCTTACCCGGTTGCTCCAGGCTCGGTGATCCGCGCACGTCCGGTCGGCATCCTGAACATGACCGACGACGGCGGCGGCGATGCCAAAGTCATCGCAGTCCCACACGACAAGCTGTCCCAGCTGTACGTCGACGTGAAGGAATACACCGACCTGCCGCCACTGCTGATCCAGCAGATCGAGCACTTCTTCGCCAACTACAAAGACCTTGAAAAAGGCAAGTGGGTGAAAATCGAAGGCTGGGCTGGCGCAGACGCCGCTCGCGAAGCAATCACCAAGTCGGTTGCTGCCTACAAAGGCTAAGCTTCCCGACCTGCGCAATGCTTGAAGAGAACCCCGGTTGATCCGGGGTTTTCTTTGCCTGCACGACTGCGTCTTAAACAACCTGTTTATAGAGGACTACAGAAAAGTTTTATCGTGTGTAATCTCCCACAAGCACGTCTTACATCCCGTCGCAAAATTTGCCGGTTTTTTGAACGCAAGGTTTATTCAAACCGCTCTATACCGGCCGTAGACTCGTGTTTATGAGAAAGAACACTAGCGGTCCAAGATTCAAGGCACTCCTGGAAGCTGCGAACATCTCCACCACGGGATTCGCAAAGTTCTGGGGCACGGAAGCCCAAAACGTTCATAACTGGTACACCCGGGGCGTCCCCGCGTACCGCATGGAAGAAGTCTCACGCCTGCTCTCCGTCAACAGCGAATGGCTGAAGACCGGCGAAGGCACCAAAGAATCCCCGCAACTCCACGCCCCGGCCAGCAACGGCGACACCTTCGACGCCCAATCCGTCGGCGGCATCTATACCGTCACCAACCCCAACGACATCGACCTGCCGTTCTTCAAGGAAACCCCACTCGCCACCGGCGCCGGCAAAACCCACGTCATCCAGGATCCGGAGCAATCCATCCGCCTGCCACGCGCCCATCTGGAAAAACTTGAAGTCAGACCTGGCGACGCGATCTGCGCGCACATGATCGGTAACAGCATGGCCGAGCACATCGAAGACGGCTCCGTCGTCGCCATCGACCGCGGCCTCACTCAAGTAGTCGACGGCGAAATCTACGCCATCGAACACGACGGCATGCTGCGCATCAAATACCTGCACCGCATGCCCGGCAACGGCCTGCGCCTGCGCAGCCACAACAGCGCCGAGCACCCCGACGAGATCCTCCGCACAGCGCAGATCGATGAACAGCGAATCCATATATTGGGCTGGGTGTTCTGGTGGTCAACGTTGAGCAAGCGAAGGCCGGTGGTGCCGTTTCTGTGAGTTGGTTTTACTGACTCAGCATCACCCAGAACCCTGTGGGAGCGGGCTTGCCCGCGATGAGGCCCTGAAAGCCAGTTCAAATCCCGGATTGTTCCGGGATTGATCGCTCTAAACCGCACTTCAAGCTGGGAATCGGTGGCAAAACTCAGTATCCTGCGCCCCACATTCGCGCATCGATCCGCCCAGCGGTTCAGAGAGCGCCCGACGCGGCAGACCACTGTCTGACCAAGTCCCACAGCCGGACGCAAGATCCGGGTGTACGTTTTGAAGGCTGGCGCGGTTTACCAAAAATAAACCAAGCCAGTCCCCGAGAAGCCGGCCACAAGCCGGCTTTTTAATGTCTGTTGGAAAAGTGGTTATCGAGTACAACATCGCCGCTGGCTGATCAGCGCGCAATTGTGCACAAGGTGTTTGCACTATCATTCAGCGGAAAAAATCTTGGCAACATCAATGCTCAAAGCACTACAAGGACGTTCAAATTTGATCTCGTTTGCCCTGAAATTCGCCGGACTGATTTCGGCTCTGTGCTTTAGCCTGACTGCATGCGTAGGAGTGGGATTGTCGTTCCCGGAAAAAATCACACTTAAAACCGACGCCTACAAAGCGCAAAGCTCCCGCTCAATCCCCCCCCAAATCAGTAGATCCTCCCGATCAACACCCACCCGCGAATGGTGCGGGATTACTGTCTGGGCGCTGGTGATCCCGGTGCCGCTGAAGTTGCCGGTGTGCGAGTCGTATTACGAAGAATCCTTCGGCAATGACCAATTCGGCAGGGAAGCGGTTCTGCTCAACACGCAGCAAAAAGTGCCATCCCCGTTCTACGCCTGTGGTCCATTCATGGTGCTGGCACCGATTTTTCATGGTTACGAAGGCAATGCACTGTGCGGCGTTTTGCCTGACTAATCAGGTAAGTCAGGGATAACTAAACGACTTAACCAACGTCAACTCCCCCACCGCCCGCATCGGCACCAGAAAAGTCTCCATCTTCTCGTTCGGCGTCCCTTCCTCAGTAATCACCGTCACCTGCGCCGTGGTCAGCGCCTGCACCGCCTCATCCCCGCCTTCATCATCCCCACGATATCCACCGCCGTAGTAATTCACATACACCAGATACTGCCCTTTGATCGGCGCGGGCATGGCGAAGATTTCCGGGCCGTAACCGGTGGTGACGTCGACGTCCAATGCGCCGCCGTTCGGTGCGACGCGGTTGCCGTACCAGATGTGTCCGCCATCGGGCGTGACCAGGTGCAGGTCGAGGTCGGTGCCGTCGCTGTCCCACGCCAACAACACTCGCAGTTTCGCTGGGGTGGCGCCGCCGCTGGTGTTGAGGAATTGCGTGCGGTGCCGTTGCTGGCCGTCGGGGCTGCGGACTTCGACGCTGTTGCTGCCGTTGGGGAAGGAGAACGGGCGGTCGAAGCGGCCGCTGTCGTCGATTTTCAGCGGCATGCTGACGCCGTTGACGATCAGGCGGCCGGGTTCGTTGGTTTTAGCGGTGGCTTTGATTTCGCCGCTGATGCGTGCGGTTTTCGCTTGGCTGGGCGGGGTGTTGACCGAGGAGGCCGGGTAGTTGACGGTCTGGCTGAAGCTTTCGCCCTCGCCTTCGGGGGCGCCGCTGCGCCAGCCGCCGACCGGGGTGTCGAGTTTGACGCCGTTTGCGGCGCTGGCCGGCGAGAGGGCGCCGAGGGCGCAGAGCAGCAGCAAGACCTGTGGATAACGAGGTGTCATGGTCTATTCCAGCAAGAGGTGACGGGCGAGCCCTTCGATGTAGGTTTCATCCTGGCCATTGGGATGTGCTTCAAAGGCCAGGTGCAGATATTCGTGTGTCAGGTCGAGGCGATCCTGCAAGGTCAGCACGCCGCGCACGTAGATGCGCTGGCGTTCGCGGTCGACGAAGGGCCGACCGAACGCCAATTTGCACACGGCGAATGTGCTGACTTCGTTGTAGCCGGTTTCGCTTTCCAGCGTCGGACGCCAGCCGCGCCGTTGTTTTTGCAGCCAGTCTTGCGCGGCGGGCAGTGCTTCGCAGGAGGCAACCGGGTTGTCCCAGCGGCTGAGGCTGGCGCGCGGGTAGGCGTGCAGCAGAATCGCGTCGTAACGCTGGCCGGCATTGGCTTGCTCGACGGCTTGTTGCCAGGCGAGTTTGTCCGGGCCGGGTTGGTCGGAGTGATAGGTGACGCTGCTCCCGGCCAGCACCAGATCGGCTGTCCACGCGGCGATGCTGCGCGATTCGGCCGAGGCTGGACGCGGCGCGACGCGCTGGCGGGTGCTACTGTCGTCGATGCTCAGGCAGTCGCCGTTGCGCGTGGCGTTTTGCAGCAGGTAAGTACGGATCGCGATTGCCAAGGCTTTGGCAGCTTCGGCGGGTTCGGGTTTAGCTTCGCGCTCTAACACGCGGGCGACGTACTCTTCGCGATCTAGCCGTGCAACGAGTTTGTCGTTGAGCAGAAACAGTTCGCCATCGCTGTGGATATCCAGCGCATTGCCGTTGGCGAACTCGACGCGGTAGTCGCCCTGCAACGGGCCAGAAACCGCAACCCGTTCACCCGCCAAAACCCGACTTAACGGGTAACGCGAAAACAACCCGACCTCAACGCAACGCCCGGCATCCGCCGGCCATCCAGCAGGCAACACGGTAGAAAGTGCCGAACCGTAATGCCGCAGAACCATCTGACTGGTGCCACGCCCACCGGCCCAGACCGGTGAGCCATCCGCCGTCCAACCGGCAAATCCGCCCTGCCGTGATTGCGGGTCCTGATCCCCCAGCCAGCTCCAGGTTTTCACCCGCAAACGTCCGCCGAGTTCACCGACGACGTTACCGTCCGCCGCGTTTAGCACCACGTCGAGCAACACGCGACGCATCTGCTCTTGCGCCGGCAGCCAAGCCAGAACGCTCAATAATTCAGCCACAGAAACCCGGCTGGCCGGTTGCACCGAAGGCAAATCCAGCAACCACGATGGCGCATTCTTCGCCTGCCAATACTCACGCCAATCAGCAGCGGAAATCCCCAGTCGCGCAGGCTCGAAATACAGCCCGCAGGATTTCACCAACGCCTGATCACGCTCGATCTTGCCGCCAGCCGTGCAGCAATAAACTTCTTCTTTCGACTGCCCGCGACACTCGTAGGCAGGCTCGCGCGCGCCGGTATCCACCAGCCACGCGTAGACAAACAGCTTCCACAGACTGCCCAGCGGCGTATCCAGCGAGTTCGGCAAAGGCTCACGGGCGATCAGCTGCGTCTGATTCAACGTCAGCAACTCGCCCTTGTACGCCACCCGCAACGATTCGTCCTGCGCCGTCGCCAGCGCAGGAAGCATACACAGCAGCAGCCAGACCAGCGGCCGGGTCATGTCAGTTGACCGTGACCTGGCCGAGGGCCGCTTTGGCTTCGCGAGCCTGATGCTGCGGCGCATAGATCTGCGTGAAACGTACTGGCGGCAGGTTGAACTGGCCTTTCTGCGAGAAGCGCACCAGATGCCGCAGGCGCAGTTCGCCGCTCAGCGCATCCACCGGCACCGCGTAGGCCAGTTGGCCCGGTTCGAAACGCGCCTTTTCCAGCGCGGTCGGTTCGGTGCCGTCCTTGCCCTGCAACTTGATGCCCCACGTGGTGCGCTCCACATCGGCGCCCGGCGGCAGCGGCACTTCGAGGATGCCGTAGCGCAGCGGTTTCGGTGCTTTGCTAGTGAGGATCACTTCGTCCAGATACAGACTGTCGCTGGACAGCGGTTTAGTGCCGACCGGTTCCAGTTTGAAGGTGAACGCTTCATCGCCTGGCACCAGACGCGACAGGCGTCGGGTGATGGTCACGGCCATCGGATCGACTGCCGGTTGCTGAGTCTGGAAGCTCACGGCTGCACGCAACGGACGTTCTTGCGTACCCGAAACCGACAATACGGACGGTACCGGCGCAGCGCCCTGCCACGTCCAGTACATCTCACCGGTCGAGCCGTACTGTTTCTTCCAGCCTTCACCCGGTGTCAGGGCGATGGTCGGCGACGCCTGCTCAATGCTGCGTTGCAACCAGGTCAGCGCCAACGCACGTTCCAGCGTCGATTGCTGCGGCAACAGTCGTTGCAGCAATGCTTGCGCCCGCGCCTGATCGAACGGCTGCAGTGACAGATTCAGCGCTTCGGCAAACGGCTGGGAGCTCACAGCAAGACGTTGCTGCGCATCCGCCACCTGACGATTGAACGCGTCCGGCAACGGCACTTTGGCCTGACGCGCCAGCGCTGCCGTCAACGACCGCGCCGCCGCCAGACCGAGCGCCGAATCCGGATCGCTCATCACCAAGCTGTCTTCGCCATCCTCCATCAGATTGGCAGCGTTACCTTCGCCAGCCTTGGCCAGATCCTCCATCAACCCGGTCAGCAGCGTGTTCACCGGCAGATGCATCTGCTTGGCGAACGACAGAATCAGCGCGCGTTGCAGCAACGGCGTGTTCGGCGCTTGCTTGGCGTAGACCTCCAGCACCCGCTGCCAATGCTCCGGCGGCAGAGTCAGTTCCAGCACCTGGCTGGCGTTCCAGTCGGCGTAGTAAGCGTAAGCGGTGAGGAACGCATCCGGCTCGCCATCGAGGCCCCACCAGGTGAAGCTCGCCGACGGCCCGGCCATTTGCACCAGACGCAGACGGCTGTTCTGCATGATCAGGCGTAAGCGGTCGCGGATCTGCGGGTTTGAGGCCAGCGACGGATAGGCGATGCTCAGCGGCAGCAAACGGCTGGCAGTCTGCTCGACGCCGCCGTACGGGTAGCTCAGCAGATCGTCGAGCGCGGAACGGAACAGCGCTTGCGGACTGTCATCCAGACGCAGGCGAATATCCGTGGCGTCCGCCGGCAGACTCAACGGCGTGTCGCCGCTGACCACATCCAGACTTTGCGTCTGCGTGACCTGCCAGCCTTCGCCGGTCGCGGTCAGGCGCACGGCCAGCGCGTCGGCAGTTTTGCCGTCCTGCACCAACTCGGCGGTCCACTCGCCGGAGGCCAAAGCAAACGCTGGCAGCGGCAGATAGTTGATGCCGTTGTTCAGCGTCACCGGCAGGCGTTGTTCGGTGCCGGCGTAGCGCGTAACCAGTTCAGCCTTGACCGGTTTTTCGGCCTGACTGAAGGCGAACACACCCAGTTGCGGCTGATCGCCCTTACGGAATTTGCTCGGCCCGCTCCACTTCAGGTACAGCGGTTTTTCCGAACGCACGAATTGCTTCCTCTGTCCGACCTGACCGTCATCGGCGATCGCTCGCGCGGTGATGCGCCAGCGCGTCAGCGAGTCCGGCATCTTGAAGGTGAAACGGGTTTTGCCGTCGGCATCGGTGAGCAGTTCCGGCTGCCATGCCGCGGTGTCGACGTCTTCGCGACGCGGCCGCTCCAGCACTTTTACCCCACGCTCGCTGCGGTTGGCCTTACCCGGTGCGCCAGGGCTGCCCGGCAGCGCCACGTCGTAGCTGATGAACGACAGGCTGGCGCTGGTGCGCACGTTGTTACGCCGTGGATGATAGAAGAACTGGTCGATGGTCGGCGCAACTTCCGGTTGCAGCGCGTAGACCATTTCGTCGACGACGCTGACCGTCAAATGCGCAGGCACTGCTTTACCGGCGAACTGCGTGGTCAGATCGACCGTGACAGTATCGCCTGGTAGATAAGTCTCTTTGTCAGTCTTGATCGCCACGTCGATTTGCGGCGCGACGACCTTGATCCCGGCGTTCTGGAAGCTGTACTGACCGCCCTTGGTGTAGAGCACGGAAAAGGTCAGGTTCGGCGCGAAGTTGTCCTTCACCGGAATGCGCGCGCGGTATTGGGTTTCGCTGAGTTTTTCCAGTTTCAGCCAGTCGCCGCCCTTGGCCAGCAGCGCGGTAGCTTCGACCTTGTCGCGCTCCAGCGAGAGCAAGGCATCGCTGACCGGCTCCGGGAAAGTGATCAGCGCCAGCGCTTCATCGCCGGCCTTGTACTCGGCTTTGTCGAGGACGATTTCCACGGTGCCCGGCACCGCTTTGACGCCGTCGCCAGTGACCGCATGCGCGGTGCCACCGAGGACGCGACCGTATTGATCTTTCAGTGACAGGTTGTACGTGCCGGGACGCTCGAAGGCGAGGCTGAAGCCTTTGTCCTTGGCCGCGAGTTTGCCTTCGCCGGTGGTCTGGTCTTCGAGGCGCACCCAACTGTAGCTGCTCGGCACCACGGCTTGTGCTTGCGCGCTGCCGCCCTCGTTGACATAGCTGAACGCAACTTTGTCGTTCACCGCGCTGAAGCGCTGCGGCGCAGTCAGCCGGAAGCTTGCGGCACCGCGATCAATCAGGATTTCCTTGGTGGTCTTGACCCGATACGCCGCACCATCACTGGCAAACACGCTGAGCATATAGCGGCTCGGTTTGTCGGCGGCCGGCAGGTCGAGGGTCGCGTTGCCTTTGCTGTCGGTGGTCAGTTCGGTGCTGGTCAATTCCACCGGGAATTGCCCGAGGTATTGCAGCTCGTTGTCGACCATCGACAGTTGCTGAGCGCGCAGACTCAGGGTCAGTTTGGCGTTGGCCACCGGTTTGCCGTCCGGGTAGAGCAACATCAGACTACCCTTGACCGGTTCGCCGGTGCGGTAGTCCTGTTTGGCAAGGTTCAGCGAAATCTCGAAGTGCGGTTTGATGTATTCGGCTACACGGAAGGCGCTGCTGTAGGCCTGATCCTTGTAGTTGAAACGCAGTTCATAACCACCGGCCACGGCGTTGTCCGGCAACTGGAAACGACCTTGAGTGCCGGCCTTCGAATCGAGTTTCAGATCCAGCCGCTGCAACTCGGTTCCGGTGGCGTCAAGCACGCTGACGTTGACGTCGGCAGCACCCGGCGCGACTGAATCCCGCGCGTTCTTGAACTCACGACCAACGATTTTCAGCGACACCCAATCGCCCGGGCGATACAGCGGCCGGTCGGTGAAGGCGTAGAGTTTGGTGTCGTAGATTTCGCTGTCGTAATAGAAGTTTTCCGAGACGAACACGCCGCCCTCTTCATCCTCGCCGATCACGAACGAACGCTCCGGGCTGACGTGTTTCAAACGCAGTAAACCATCGGCGTCAGTGGCGCCGCTGCTCATCACGCCGAGGCCGTCAGTCCATAGCACATTCACTTTCGGTACCGAACTGCCCTCGTGTTTGCGCGCGGCCCATACCAGCAATTCATCGCCGGCAATCTTGCTCACGGCGACGGTGTTGGAAACGAAGACCATGGTCGTAGCGCGGTACTTGCCGATCAACGCTTCGACCAGATACAGACCCGGTTTCAGGTTGCCCAACGAGATGTACACATTGCCCGGCGCAACGCTGACGAAGTCGCTGGACGAACCGGCCAGATTCACACCAGCAGGCGGCTGAATCGGCTTGGCCTGCCACAGCGGATAGCGGAACTGGCTGACCACCGGCAAGCCCGGAATCAGCGCGAATTGCGGCTGCGCGTCGTACGGCGTCGGCGCGGCAATTGCGTTGCCCATCTTCAGCTCAGGCACTTCTTCGGTGACTTGTTTGCGCGACTCGTAGGAGAACGCGCGCTGCATCACACGACGGGATTTGCGATACCAGTTATCCCAGAGGTACGCGAGGGTGTTGGACAGGCCTTCGCCCTTGAATTGACCATCGCTGACCACTCGATGCAGGTTCTTTTGGCGCTTGAGAAAATCCAGCGGCTTGTCGATTTTGTACACGCGGATATCGGCGCCGCCGTACGGTTCCATGCGAAAGCGACGATAGTCGCGACCCGGCGCTTCGAGGCGCACCATCGCCTGTTCATCGGCAGCATAACTGCTGTCAGCCAACAGGAAAAAACTTTCACCGGACACCGGCGTATAGCCGCTCGGCTCAACCGTGTCTTCGGCATTCACCGCCGAAAAAGGCAGTGTTAATAACATCAGCAGAGGCAGTAAACGCAGCATGCGGGCACCGGTCATTGGGAGAGAAAGTTCAGTCGATAGACGCCGATGAAGTTGGGGTTGGCTGCGTCGGGTATCCATCGGGTGTCCTTCCATGTCATGAGTTGCTGCAGGCTTGCCGAACGCATGCCGTTGTCAGTCGGGGTGGTGGTGCCGGTGTGATAGGCGATGAAGCGGCCCATCCAGATCATCAGGTGCTGGTCGTCGCCCTGATCGAAAAACATCAGATCGCCGGGGCGTGCCTGGGACACGTCGCGGCCGATCAGATGGCTGTTGAACTGAATCAGTTTGATCGCGTTGACGTACGGCCCGACCTTGCCGCCGCCCTGCTGCCACTGCTGGGCGAACTTGCGTTGCGCGTCGCTCAGCGCCAGTTCGGGCGGCAGGTAGCGATTGGACAGGCCATTGCTGCGCAGCCATTTGTCGTCGTGGACTTTCAGCGCTTCATTGGCAGCGAAACGCACCAGCCCCGCGCAGTCCTGCTGATACCAGCGCGGGCTCGGGCCTTGGCTCAGTTGCTCCTGCGCGATGCGCACGAACCAGGCGCGAAACACCTGCGACTGTGCCGGATCAAGCGCCGGCGCTTCGACGGCTCGGGCACTCGCGCTGAGCAACAGCGCGAGCAGGCCGAGGCTGCGGATCAGTGCGGTCACAGGGCTTTCCACTCCAGCGGCAGCCATTGCCAGTGGCCGTCCGGCTCGCTGCCTTCAGGCAAGGTCAGGGCGTATTTGCCGTAGCCGCCGAGGGTGCGCAGTTTCGGCAGCAGGTAGGTTTGCGCGGCGTTGTAGAACACCGGCTCCATGTCCTGCGGCAGGCTGTCGAGGGTTTCCTGTTGCATCAGTTGCGCCATCGAATCCGGCCCGAAGTAGATCGGCATCAGCAAATCTTTCGGCAACACGTCAGCCATCGGCGGGAAGCGTTTGTCGAGGGTGCCGAGGGCTTTGTCGACGAGTTTGTCGTCGAGGGAAAACAGCAGCGTCGAACCGTGGCGTGCGAGGCTGACTTTCATGAAGGCCTTGCCGGAAATCGCGTCCGGGTTTTCGGCATCCTTGGCCGCGTACGGGCCGAAGTTCGAGCTGACCTGACGCTGCCAGAGGTGGCTCTGACCTTCCTGTTTCTCGACCACCGGAAACGCGTGTTCCTCAACGTTGCTTTCATAGGCGCCGACCATCGAGCCGAACAACGCGCCGAGATCGCCGTCGAGCTTGCCGCTGTCTTCGTCCTTCAGGCTGGCGACCAGCAACGGCGTGTACAGCCGCGAGTCGGCGTACCAGCACAGGCCTGCAGCGCCAGCCACGTGTTCGGTGAGTTTTTGCGCCACCGCTTCGTCGGCGCCAAGTTTCACCAGCAATGGCTTTTGCGGTTCGGCGGCGACCGGCAAGGTCACACAGGCACTGGCGTCCAGCGGCATGGCTTGCCACACCGGTTTGAAATCGAAGTCAGGCTGATTTTCCAGTTCATCCATGGCGAGGAAGCTGTGCCAGCCTTTGTCGTCCATGTCGAAACGCAGACCGGCGAAATTCGGGATGAAGCGCTGATAACCCATGGCCAGAACGCTGGAATTCACCGACAGACGCTGTTTGATTTCCGGCGCCTTGGCCGGCAGACCGAAGGCCTCGGGGAAGAGTTTTTCGCCATTCAGCAGCGCAGCCAGCGCTTGCGTCGAAACGCGCCCCGATTCTTCAGAGGCGCCGGTTTCCGGGTCGTAGTATTTCGAAGGGTTGGACAGCACCACCAGTTTGTCGCCGCGCGAGGCGAACAGCAGCGATTTGCTGGCGTTGTAGCTCAACTGATAAAGCGGCACTTCATCGCCTGCGACGTTCAAGGTCCCGAACACACTGAGCTGCGCATCATCCAGCGCGACTTTTGCCAGCGGCTCCAGCACCTTGGCCAGCCCGCCGCGATCCATCACCAACAGAAAATCCTTCAAGCGCCCGTCAGCCCCACGCCACAGCGCCACATCGGCCGGTTGATCGAAAAGTTGCTCAATCAGACTGTCCTGCAACTTCAAGTCATGCTCGTAAACAATCCGCCGCAGGCTGCCGATCAAACCGAGACGGTCGGCGTGGGTTTCGTAATAGAAGACGAAATCCTCGGTCAGCGTGGCCTTGAGGAACGGCACCGCCAACAAGTCCTTGGGCAACTGGCTCAGGGAACGGGTTTCGAGCAGCGCGTCAGGACGGCTCAGGCCAAGCTTGTCGCTCGCCAGCTCCGCTGCAGGCGGCTTCGGTTTCAGCATCAGCCAGCCAATACCGCCCGCCACGCCGGCCACCAGGCACAGCCCGAGCGCCAGCATCGGCCAGCGCCGGGGAGGTTTGCCGGCAGGTGTTTCAGCGGCTGGTGCAGCAGTGTTATCGCTCATCTTTTCGCTCATGTTCCCGAAGCTGACGAATTCATCCGTGGCGGGATGCTTAATAGTTGAAAGTCTTGACCAGCAGCAGATCACCGATGGCCCGCAGGGGCACGATGAAGGTTTCGCGTTTTTCATTGACGGTGTTTTCGTTGAGCACCAGCGTGATCTGCGAGGTGATCACCTCGTTCTGATTGCTGGTCTCCTCGAAGTTATAGCCGCCGTTGCCGAAGTTGCCCCAATAGTTGACGTAAACCAGATAGGTGCCGTGCAGCGGCGCGGTCATGGTGAACATTTCCGGACCGGGGCCGTCGACGCCATCAGGTTCCAGGCCGCCACCGTTACTCATCGCCGGGCGCGCCCAGTAGGCGTGCTGGCCGTCCGGGGTAATGACGTGCAAATCGAGTTCGGCCTTCGGATCGTCCCAGCCCAAGACAAGACGAATTCGCGCGGGCGTGCGCAAGTTATTTGCTTCATAAAATTGCACGCGCTTCAGTGACTGGCCTTCGGCACTGCGTACTTCGACGCTGTTGGAGCCCGCGCCAAATGCGTACGGCCTTGCGAAACGCCCATTGTCGTCGGTGTACAGGTTGAGAGGATTGCCATTCACTGCCAGCGTATGCGGCCCGCGTTGGTTGCCGATGGCCTTGAGCTGGCCCTGAATCATCGTGCGATTGCGCTGGATGCCGCGATCGATCGGCGGCGTGGGATAGGCGACTTGCGGGTTTTCACTGCGGTCGAGCAAACCGTTGTAACGCCAACCGCCGACTGGTTCCGACATGTCAGCAGTCGGCGCAGCGTGCAACGCGGGCGTACAGGCCAACCCGATCAGCAGCAAAAGAAATGAACGCATGTGATGCCTCCTGCCATGCCTGACGAAACCTTGCACCCGATCCTCGGTACTTCACAGTGATGACAACTGCGTTTCGTCTGAAAGACCCGTGACTATCGGGTCGTAGATGGCGCGAAGGTTAGCCATTCGGCAGTTTTTTAACAATCGGATACATGTGTATTTGCGGTAGGAATCACGCCGTTGAGTAGACCGTGAGCCGAATAGGCGTCATATTCGGCTCACGAAATGAGCCGAATAGCATTTCTATTCGGCTCACGCATTCAGGAACGACACTTGATGACCACACACTGGATCTGGCAGCAACCTGACTGGCCCGACTTCAAATGGCAGGAGAATCGTCTTGCGCCGTTGCTGCGTGAGTGTGTTCAGGCGCAGGGCCAATTGATGGGCATGGCCGGTTCGGTGGGCAACTCGCTGAGCGCTCAAACCGAGCTGGACGCGTTACTGCAAAACATCGTGACTTCTTCCGCTATCGAAGGTGAGCAACTGAATGTCGGCTCGGTGCGTTCTTCACTGGCGCGGCGTCTGGGGCTGGAAGTAGCCGATGACGATAACGTCAGTCAGCGCAGTGAAGGTCTGGCGCAATTGATGCTCGACGCTACGCGGCACGTTGATCAGCCGCTGACGCTGGAGAGGTTGCTGGAGTGGCATTCCTGGTTGTTTCCAGAACAGGAAAACAGCTTCTCCTCGCGCTCGATCAACGTTGGTGCATTACGCGGCGATGAACCGATGCAAGTGGTGTCCGGGCGCATTGACCGTCCGACCGTGCACTTCGAAGCCCCGCCGCGACAGGGCCTTGAACGGCAACTCGACAGCTTTCTCAAGTGGTTCGACGCCAGCGAGAATCAGGTTGGACTCGACCCATTGCTGCGCGCAGGCATCGCACATTTCTGGTTTGTCACACTGCACCCGTTCGACGACGGCAACGGTCGCCTGACCCGCACCATAACAGATCTGGCTTTGGCTCAGGGTGAAGCGCAGGCGATCCGCTTTTATGCGATGTCGGCCAGCATTCTCGATGACCGCTCAGGTTATTACCGAATTCTCGAATCGAGTCAGAAAGCCACGTCGGACATCACCGAATGGCTGACATGGTTTCTGCAAACCCTGCTGCGCAGCCTGCAGCAAGCCATCGCGCGCATTGACAGTGTGCTGGGCAAGGCGCGTTTCTGGCAGGCGCACCAAGAATCCGAGCTATCGGTGGAACAGATCAAAGTACTCAACCGCTTGCTTGACGGCGGTGAACGCGGTTTTGAGCACGGCATCAGCGCGGCGCAGTACCAAGCTGTGGCCAAGGTGTCCAAGGCGACGGCGACCCGACATTTGGCAGAATTAGTGGAAAAAGGCTGCCTGCAACGCCTGCCCGGCGGCGGACGAAGTACGCGTTATCAGATCAGCTATCCGAATCAATCCACGTAGTACGATCATCGCCAACCACTGTGGCGAGGGAGCTTGCTCCCGCTGGACTGCGCAGCAGGCCCAAAAAGGTCAATGCACCCTGGCTGAAAAAATGCGGCGGTAGGTTTTGGGGTCGCTTCGCAACCCAGCGGGAGCAAGCTCCCTCGCCACAGGAAAAACGTGTCGGGCCACCCCGCTCATTTGCCCATGAACCCCCTATCTGCTAGTGTCGCGCCGGTTTAACGTCAACCGGAAATCGCCGCCATGGCCCGCAAAAAAGCTGCACTGGATTTCGAACAGTCCCTCGCCGACCTGCAAACACTGGTCGAGCGTCTGGAGAATGGTGAATTGTCGCTGGAAGACTCGCTGACCGCTTTCGAGCAGGGCATCGGGCTGACCCGTGATTGCCAGGCAGCGCTGGCGCAGGCCGAGCAGAAGGTGCAGGTGCTGCTCGAACGCGATGGCGAGCTGGCCGAGGAACCCTTCGACGCGGATCAGCCAGAATGATCGCAGCGTATTCGGCCACCAGCCAGGCGCGGGTCAACGCTGCGCTGGAAACCTTGTTCAACGCGCCGCTGCCAGAGTTGGCGCGCCTTTATGAAGCAATGCGCTACAGCGTGATGAACGGCGGCAAACGCGTGCGTCCACTGCTGGCCTACGCCGCGTGCGAAGCCCTCGGCGGCAAGGCTGAACAGGCCAACGGCGCGGCCTGCGCGGTCGAGCTGATCCACGCGTACTCGCTGGTGCACGACGATTTGCCGGCGATGGACGATGACGATCTGCGTCGCGGCCAGCCGACCACCCACAAGAAATTCGATGAAGCCTGCGCGATTCTCGCCGGTGACGGGTTGCAGAGCCTGGCGTTCAGCGCCCTGCTCGACCCGCGCCTGAGTGAATCGAGCGCAGACATTCGCTTGCAAATGGTCAGCGCCCTCGCACTGGCCGCAGGCCCGGCGGGCATGGTCGGCGGTCAAGCCATCGACTTAGGTTCGGTTGGTCTGAAGCTTGATCAAAAAGCCCTCGAACAGATGCATCGGCACAAGACCGGTGCGCTGATCGAAGTCAGCGTCAAACTCGGCGCCCTGGCCAGCGGCCGCGCCGAGCAGGACGAGCTGAAATCCCTGCAGACTTATGCACAGGCCATCGGTCTGGCGTTCCAGGTGCAGGACGACATCCTCGACGTCGAAAGCGATACCGCTACCCTCGGCAAACGTCAGGGCGCGGACATTGCCCGCGACAAGCCGACCTACCCGGCCCTGCTCGGCCTCGACGCGGCCAAGGCCTACGCGCTGGAGCTGCGTGATCAGGCCCTGCATGCGCTGCGACCGTTTGACGCGGCTGCCGAGCCGCTACGCGAGCTGGCCCGGTACATCGTGGACCGCCGAAGCTGACGGCGAATCCGCCAAAAAAGACCAACGCGTGGGCAGGGGGCGATGCATCAGGTAAACTGCCGCATCTTTTATACCTATAACGATTCGCCTGATGCCCACGACGTTTCATGAGATTCCCCGCAAGCGCCCGACCACGCCCCTGCTCGACCGTGCGAATACGCCGGACGGCCTGCGCCGGTTAGGCGAAGCCGAGCTGGAAACCCTGGCCGATGAGTTGCGCCTGGAATTGCTCTACACGGTCGGCCAGACCGGTGGGCATTTCGGTGCAGGCCTGGGCGTCATCGAGCTGACCATCGCGCTGCATTACGTCTTCGACACCCCGGACGACCGGCTGGTGTGGGACGTGGGTCATCAGGCTTATCCGCACAAGATCCTCACCGGTCGCCGCGAGCGCATGGAGTCCCTGCGCCAGAAGGATGGCATCGCTGCCTTCCCGCGTCGCGCCGAGAGCGAGTACGACACCTTTGGCGTCGGCCACTCCAGCACCTCGATCAGCGCAGCGCTGGGCATGGCGATTGCCGCCCGCCTGCAGAACAGCGATCGCAAGGCCATCGCGGTGATCGGCGACGGCGCGTTGACGGCCGGCATGGCATTCGAAGCGTTGAACCACGCGCCGGAAGTCAACGCCAACATGCTGGTGATCCTCAACGACAATGACATGTCGATCTCGCGCAACGTCGGCGGTCTGTCGAATTATCTGGCGAAGATCCTTTCCAGCCGCACTTACGCGAGCATGCGCGAAGGCAGCAAAAAAGTGCTGTCGCGCCTGCCCGGCGCCTGGGAAATCGCCCGTCGCACCGAAGAATACGCCAAAGGCATGCTGGTCCCCGGCACCCTGTTCGAAGAGCTGGGCTGGAACTACATCGGCCCGATCGACGGCCATGACTTGCCAACCCTGATCGCGACCCTGCGCAACATGCGCGATCTGAAAGGCCCGCAATTCCTGCACGTCGTCACCAAGAAAGGCAAAGGCTTCGCCCCGGCGGAAGTCGACCCGATCGGTTATCACGCGATCACCAAGCTGGAGCCTGTCGACGCTCCTGCTGCTGCACCGAAGAAGGCTGGCGGGCCGAAGTATTCCGGCGTGTTTGGCCAGTGGCTGTGCGACATGGCCGCGGCTGATCCGCGATTGGTTGGCATCACGCCGGCGATGAAGGAAGGCTCGGATCTGGTGGCGTTCAGCGAACGTTTCCCGCTGCGCTACTTCGATGTGGCAATTGCCGAGCAACACGCCGTGACGTTCGCGGCCGGTATGGCTTGCGAAGGCGCGAAGCCGGTGGTGGCGATCTACTCGACGTTCCTGCAACGCGGCTACGATCAGTTGGTGCATGACGTGGCGGTGCAGAACCTCGACGTGCTGTTCGCCATCGACCGTGCCGGTCTGGTCGGCGAAGACGGCCCGACGCACGCCGGCAGTTTCGACCTGTCGTACCTGCGCTGCATCCCGGGCATGGTCATCATGACCCCGAGCGATGAAAACGAATTGCGCAAAATGCTTACCACCGGCCATCTGTACAACGGCCCGGCGGCAGTGCGTTATCCGCGCGGCAACGGCCCGAACGCGACCATCGAAAGCAACCTCGATCCGATTGAAATCGGCAAGGGTGTGGTGCGGCGCCAAGGTAGCAAGGTGGCGCTGCTGGTGTTCGGCGTACAACTGACCGAAGCACTGAAAGTCGCCGAGACGCTGGATGCGACGGTGATCGACATGCGTTTCGTCAAGCCGATGGATGAAGCATTGGTGCGCGAGATCGCTGGCAGCCACGAGTTGCTGGTGACCATCGAGGAGAACTCGATCATGGGCGGTGCCGGTGGCGCAGTCAGCGAATTCCTGGCCCGCGAGAACATCCTCAAGTCGGTGCTGCATCTGGGTCTGCCGGATGTTTACGTCGAGCACGCGAAACCGGCGCAGATGCTGGCCGAGTGCGGGCTGGACGAAGCCGGGATCGAAGCGTCGATTCGCGAGCGTCTGCAACTGCTCAACAAATAAACACCATCCCTGTGGGAGCGGGCTTGCCCGCGATGGCGTCGGTACATCCAACATCAATGTTGACTGTGCCGACCTCATCGCGGGCAAACCCGCTCCCACAGTGTTTTGTGGACCCACCTGATTTGTGTACATCCCTAGCACCCATGGACTGCTCGATGAAGTTTTCGCGCCTCGCCCTGCCCCTCCTTCTGCTGCCAACCGCCAACGCTCTCGCCGATACCTTCGAACGCGATCAAGCGTTGAAGCTGCCAGACGTGCTGATCAGCGCCAACCGTCAGGTCGAGGCGCGCAACGACAGCAGCGCCGCCAACACTGTGTTCACCCGCGACGACATCGAACGCCTGCAACCGCGCAGCGTCACTGATCTGCTGCAACGGGTGCCGGGTGTGCAGGTCGCGCAGACCGGCGGGCGCGGCAGTCTGCCGGGGATCTACATTCGCGGCACGCAATCGGCGCAGAGTCTGGTGCTGGTCGATGGCCAGCGCGTTGGCAACTCGACTTCCGGCGACAGCAACCTGCAACACCTGAACATCGAGCAAATCGAGCGCGTGGAAGTGCTGCGCGGCTCGCGCTCGGTGATTTACGGCAGCGATGCGATTGGCGGGGTGATTCAGATTTTCACCCGGCGCGGCGGCGAAACTGGCCTGCAACCACGCATGCACGTCGGTTTCGGCAGCAATCAGACCTGGGAACGCAGTGTCGGTTTGTCCGGTGGCGATGAGAAAACCCGTTTCAACCTCGGCGCCAGCCTTGATGAAACCGCAGGCATCGACCGCACCCACGAGTCGTATCCGAGCGACAGCGATCACGATGCCTACCGCAATAAATCCATCAGCCTGAGCCTCAGCCACGCGCTGACCGATGACGTCGAAGTCGGCGCCAATCTGCTGGATAACCGTGGCAAAGGTGAGTTCGACAACCCGTTCGGTCGCTTCGACCCGGTCACCTTCGACTCCGTGCAACAGCAGCCTTACAGCGAGTTCACGGTCAGCAGTTTCAGCAGCTACATGGATGCGCGGATCAACGAGCGCTGGAAGTCGCGCCTCGAACTCGGCCACAGCGAAAACCGCGAGCAGACCTTCGACAAGCTCAGCGTCGAGCGCACGGTATTCAACACGTACCGCGACTCAGTAACCTGGCAGAACGACCTGACGCTGGATGCACGCAACAGCCTGATCCTTGGCGGCGACTGGTATGAAGATCGAATCAACAGCAGCACCGCGTTCGACGAAGACAGCCGCTGGAATCGCGCGGCGTTTATCCAGCATCGGTTTCAGGCTGACAGCTTCTCGACTGAACTGGGTTTGCGTCACGATGACAACCAGCAGTTCGGCGGCCAGAACAGCTGGAGCGGTACGCTGACGCTGCCGGTCAACACGGATAACGATCTGTTGCTTAGCTACAGCGAAGGCTTCCGCGCGCCGACCTTCAATGACTTGTATTACCCGGATTTCAGCAACCCGGACTTGAAGCCGGAAACCTCGAAAAGCTACGAGCTGCAATGGCGCAGCCAGTTGACGGACAGCAGCCGCCTCGAAGCTTCGCTGTACCGCACCGATCTACAAGACGCGATCATTTTCGGCAGCAACTCACGCCCGGAAAACGTCGCCTCGGCGCGGATCAATGGCTTTGAAGCGGCGCTCAAACAAGAACTGTTCGGCTGGCAGAGCAACCTTGGCATGGCGATCATCGACCCGCGCGACCGCGATACCGGGCATACATTGGCGCGACGTGCCCGGCGCACAGTGAGTTGGGATCTGGATCGGCAGTTCGACCGCCTCGGTCTAGGCGCGAGTTGGCAGGCAGTGAGCAGCAGTTATGACGACTTGAACAATCAGCAGCCGCTGGGTGGTTATGCGCTGATTGGGCTACGCAGCAGTTGGGCGCTGAATCGTGAGATCAAGCTGGATTTCAAAGTGGATAACCTGCTCGACAAAGGTTACAGCCGCGCGCTGTACAGCCATGACGGAAATCAGTACGGCTATCGCGAGGAAGGTCGGGCGTTCATGTTTGGCGTGACCTGGACCCCACAGCTCTAACGCTTGACTCAATCATTGTGGCGAGGGGATTTATCCCCGCTCGGCTGCGCAGCAGTCGTAAATCGCTGGATGCGGTGCTCCTGATAGATCCAGTTAGCCGGTCTTGGGGCCGCTTCGCAGCCCAGCGGGAGCAAGCTCCCTCGCCACAGATTATTTGTCAGGCTGGATGAGGTGGCAGAGCGTGGCAGTTGCGTCGATCATCTGTCCGCTCGGGCGTTCGAGGCCTTTGTCGGTGATCATTAGCAACTGCCCGTGCCGAACCGCCGCCACCTGCGGCCACGCTTTCCACGCATCAAGCTGCGCCTGATCACTGGCCAGAATCACTTCAGGGTCACGCTGCAACACCGCTTCAATGCTGACTTGTGGCGCCGGCAAACTCAGGTCGGCAAATACATTGCGCGCGCCGCAGACCTCAAGCGCATCGCTGATGATTTGCCCGCCGCCCACCGTATAGAGCGGTTTGTCCCATACTTGATAGAAGACACGCAACGGCGTTTCCCGGCGATAGCGCTGGCGTAATTCATCAAGTTTTTGCCGTAGCTGCGCCGCCCGCTGCACACCGCGCTCCGGCCGACCAATCTGCACCGCGATGGCTTCAATCTGTGCCGTCAATTGCTCAAAACTGTGCGGTTCGGCGACAAAGGTTGGAATGCGCAAACGCTGCAGTTGATCACGCTGCGCCGGGCCGACACTGCCGGGCCAGAGCAGCAACAAATCCGGCTGCAGGCTGAGCAAACGTTCGATATCGAGTTGCCCGTAACGCCCAACCGACGGCAAACCCTTGAGCGCAGCCGGCCGCTCACCGGCATCCAGCACACCCACCAACAGGTCGGCCGAATCCAGTTCAACGACGATTTCAGAAAGGGATGGCGCGAGGCTGACCACGCGCAGAGCAGCCAGCGTCGGGCTGCTTGCGGCCAGCAGCAGAACCGCCAGCCACAGACGGCGCATCAGCCGAGTTGACGCGGAATACGGTAGAGGTAGAACAGCACGGCGGTGGACAGCGCCAGCAGCATCAGCGGCACGGCTTCGAGGCCGACGAACACCGCCAGAGCGCCGATCCATGCCGGCAGAGCCGCCACAAGGAACGCCGTACGCCGACGCGCCGCGAGTGCGATCCACGCGGCCGGCTCTTCCGGGGTATTCAGGGATTTCTGCGTGGCAATCAGCGCATGTTTGTAGCGGCCGAAAAACTTCAGGCTGACAAACATCGAGGCCACACCCGCGATAAACAACGGCATCGCCAGCACCGGCAAAATCGATTCGCCCTGGCCAAACACACCGTTGATCACGAACAACGGCAGCAATGCCAACGCGAGGTATTTCCACCAGTCGACCGACAATCGGCGTCGCACCTGACCGCGAGTCACGCGCGGTCGGCCTCGCCCTGATGCTCGTTGCCCATCATGTGGTCGAGCTTGCTGGCCTTGGTCGCCAGATAGAGTTTGTTGTGCGGGTTGTGGCCGGTGTGCAGCGGCACGCGCTCGGCGACCACGATGCCCATGTCGGTCAAGGCTTTGACCTTGCGCGGGTTGTTGGTCATCAGCCGCAGGGATTTCACGCCCAGATGCTCGAGCATCGGCAGGCACATCGCGTAGTCGCGCTGATCGGCCGCGAAGCCCAGCCGCTCGTTGGCTTCAACGGTATCGGCGCCGCCGTCCTGCAATTCGTAGGCGCGGATCTTGTTCAACAGACCAATGCCGCGACCTTCCTGACGCAGGTACAGCAACACGCCGCGGCCTTCGCGAGCGATGGCTTTGAGTGCGCCTTCGAGTTGCGAACCGCAGTCGCAACGCTGGCTGAACAAGGCGTCACCGGTCAGGCATTCGGAGTGCAGGCGGCCGAGTACCGGAGCCCCGTCGGCAATCTCACCCAGGCTCAGCACAACGTGCTCGCGGCCGGTGGCTTCGTCGAGAAACCCGTGCATGGTGAATTGCGCAAAAGGCGTTGGCAGCTTGGAAGCGGCGACAAAAACGACAGGCACCGGTGTGCTCCTGATCTAGAAAAGTCTGAAAATTCGCTGGCCGGCATTGTAACAGCAGGTTCCTGCGCACGCTTAGGCTGAATTATGGGGCATAACGATCAAAAAGTTTGATGACTGCCCTGCAGACACTGCAGTACCTGTGGGAGCTGGCTTGCCAGCTCCTACAGGGTCCTTCATCAGCCAGTCAACCGCGCTTAGTTGGAGTCAAATGGATACGGCTGCTTCCAGCGCTCGAAGATCGGCTTCAGCTCGCCGCTTTTCTTCAACTGCTCCATGCGCTGGTCGTACAGCGACATCAATGCCCGAGCCTGAGGCGTATCCGCGAAACCCAGATACAAGGGCAACTCCGCCAGATGCGAATAGCGGAACTGCGAGGGATCAAGTGCATTTTTCAACACCACCTCAATCTCGGTCAGGGCATCGATGTAGTAATCCGCCCGACCCTGTTTGAGCATCGACAAGATCCCGGTGCGGCGCTCGATCTGGTTGAAGCGTTTGATGTTCGGCAGGTAGTTTTCGTAGCGGTAGCCGCGCACCCAGGCCAGTCGATATTTGCCCAGCGTGGCTAACGTTGGCGGCGGATTGCTCGCCAGCCCCAGCGCATAGATGTGATCGGAGTCGAAATTCGAACGCGGATATAGCACTTGCTCGGCTTCATCGCGATAAGAACCGACCAGCGCGTCGACTTCCTTCAACTGCACCAGACCGATTGAGCGCGTGTACGGCACCGTGCGGATATCCAGTTTGACCCCGGCCGGTTCGAACACCAGGCGCAGTACGTCCCAACCGAGACCATGACCATCAGCGGCGGTGTAATCCTCCCAGTCTTCGCTGGCCAGATGAATCACCGACGGCGGCGCATCCTGAGCGCAGACCTGCGCGCTCAGGAAACTCAAAATCAGTACCGCCAACCAGCGCCAAGCCATCCCTAGTCCCCTCTTAACGCCCGATCAATCAGGCGAAAATCCACACCAGCCCTTGCATCGCCAGCCAGGCGAATACCCCGGCCAGCACGTCGTCGAGCATGATGCCGAAGCCACCGTGCACATGCCGGTCGACCCAGCGGATCGGCCATGGCTTGAGAATATCGAAGAAGCGGAACACCACGAACCCCGCGAGCAGCCAGTACCAGCCTTCCGGCACCAGCCACAGGGTGATCCACATCCCGACCATTTCGTCCCAGACGATGCCTTCGTGGTCGTGTACCCGCAGATCGTCAGCGACCTTGCCGCACAGCCAGAAGCCAAACAGCATGGTGACGCCGAGCATCAGCCAATAACCCCAGTCAGGCAGCATCTGCCACAACGGGATAAAGGGTAGCGCAACCAGCGAGCCCCAGGTGCCAGGCGCCTTGGGCAAGGTGCCGGAACCGAAACCGAACGCGAGGAAATGCCACGGATTGCGCCAGACTGACGGCGGAACGAATTCGGCCGGCACCTGTTTCGGATGATCTGTCACGGGGTCTCCTGAAAATGTTGATAGCCGCGGGCTTGTGGGGTGATGTCGCGACCTTCACGGTCGAGCAACACCACGCCCTGCCCCTGCGCCACGCGGCCGATCACGTGGACCGGCCAGCCAGCGGCCAGCAGCGCGGGCAACTCGACGGACGGCAGCGTGAACGCCAGCACGTAATCGTCACCGCCACTCAGCGCCGCACGCTCGGCGCCGCGCTGCCCGAGGAACGCCACTAAAGCGTTCGACAGCGGCACACGCTCGCGTTCAATTTCAAGTCGAACCTGGGATGCCAGGGCGATATGGCCGCAATCGGCGAGCAAGCCGTCGGAGATATCCAGCGCCGAAGTAGCCTTGCCACGCAACGCCTGACCGAGCGCCAACTGCGGCTGCGGCGACCAGTAGTGATCAAGCAGCGGCTGGGCAATCTCAGGGTCGGCCTCACGCTGAGCCAGCACCAGCGGCAAGGCGCCAGCAGCATTGCCCAGTTCGCCACCGACGCACAGCAGATCACCCGGTCGCGCACCGCTGCGGGTCAACGCCTGGCCCGCCGGAACGCGACCGAACACCGTCATGGTCAGGCTCAACGGTCCACGCGTGGTGTCGCCGCCGATCAACGCGATGCCGCAACTCTGCGCCATCAGGTTCAAACCACGGGCGTAGGCTTGCAGCCAATCGGCGGTCACCGTCGGCACTGTCAGGGCAAGGGTAAAAGCGACGGGCGTGGCGCCCATGGCAGCGAGGTCGCTGACTGCTACAGCCAGCGAGCGCTGACCGAGTAAAAAGGGATCGCAGGGGTCGGCGAAATGCACGCCGGCCACCAGCGTATCGGTGGAAACTGCCAACTGCTCCCCGGGAGGAACAGCCAGCAAGGCGCAGTCATCGCCGATCCCCAGTGCAACACCCTCGCCGCCCTGCGCACAGGGCGCGGCGGCGAAGAAATTGCGGATCAGCTCAAACTCGCCCATAGCCGTTTCAAACGCCGATCAGCGTTTGAACGCCTTCACTTCAGCTTCACGCAGGCGCGGAGCCAGCTTGTCGAGCACGCCGTTGACGAACTTGTGACCGTCGGTGGAACCGTAGACTTTCGCCAGTTCGATACCTTCGTTGATCACTACTCGGTACGGCACATCAACGCGCTTGAGCAGTTCCCAGGTGGACAGGCGCAGTACGCACAGTTCAACCGGGTCAAGTTCTTCGATGGTCAGGTCCAGGCACGGTGCCAACGCGGTGTCGATCTCGGTCAGGCTGGCCGGAACACCGTGCAGGATGTCGTGGAAGTAGCTGGCATCGGCGAAGGTGAAATCGTTATCGACGCGGAACTGCGCTTCGATTTCGTTCAGCGAAGTCTTGGCCATGTGGCGCTGGTACAGCGCTTGAGTCGCCAACTGACGGGCAGCCCGGCGCTTTTCGCTTTTCGACGGCTTGCCGGCGTCCGCTGGACGTGGCTCGCGCGGGTTGAAACGATCGCTTTCGTCGCTAATCACTTGGCCTCCAACTGTGCCAGCAGGCTGACCATTTCCAGTGCGGACAGGGCAGCTTCGGCACCTTTGTTACCGGCCTTGGTGCCGGAACGTTCGATGGCTTGCTCGATGGAATCAACGGTCAGGACGCCGAAAGCGACCGGCACGCCGAATTCCATGGAAACCTGGGCCAGGCCCTTGGTGCATTCGCCAGCCACGTATTCGAAATGCGGAGTACCGCCACGAATGACCGCGCCCAGGGCGATGATTGCTGCATATTCGCCTTTTTGAGCGACTTTCTGCGCAACCAGCGGAATTTCGAAGGCGCCAGGTGCGCGGATGATGGTGATGTCGCTTTCGCTCACGCCGTGGCGAACCAGGGCATCCACTGCACCGCCAACCAGGCTTTCAACGACGAAGCTGTTGAAACGGCCCACTACCAAAGCGTAGCGGCCTTTAGGGGCGATGAAGGTACCTTCGATGGTCTTCAGGGTCATTCGTCAGATCTCTTAAAGAGCCGGGACGCGTCTCGTACGCGTCCCTCAGTGATATTAGCCACGAATACATGGCCGGAAAATTCCGCATTGCTGCCTGATTACAAACTGTGGCGAGGGAGCTTGCTCCCGCTGGGCTGCGTAGCGGCCCCTTTTGTGGGCGCTGCGCACCCAAGCGGGAGCAAGCTCCCTCGCCACAATAAATCCATGTCAACAATGCCGGAAACGACCGGTCATTATTCGGAGGGCACGTATTCTACAACTTCCAGATCGAAACCGGATATCGCATTAAATTTCATCGGTGCAGACATCAAGCGCATTTTGCGCACACCGAGGTCACGCAGAATCTGCGAACCGGCACCGACGATGCTGTAAGTAGTCGGTTTTTTCACCGCCACCTGATCGGCGGTTTCGCGGATGTGCGCCAGCAACACGTCGCCATCGAGCGGGTGACCGAGCAACAGCACCACACCGCTGCCAGCCTCAGCCACAGCGGCCATGGCTGCACGCAGGCTCCAGCGGCCCGGTTGTTTGACCATCAGCAAATCGCGCAGCGGGTCCATGTTGTGCACGCGAACCAGCGTCGGTTCGTCAGCGCAAACGGTGCCCAAGGTCAGTGCCATGTGCACGTCGCCTTCCACCGAATCACGATAGGTCACCAGGTTGAATTGGCCCAGTTCGCTGTCCAGCGGCTGCTCGGCAATCCGCTGAACGGTACGTTCGTGGATCATCCGGTAGTGAATCAGGTCGGCGATGGTGCCGATCTTGATGTTGTGTTCGGCGGCAAAAGCTTCCAGTTCGGTGCGACGGGACATGGTGCCGTCGTCGTTCATCACTTCACAGATCACGCCGCTCGGCTCGAAACCGGCCATGCGCGCCAGGTCGCACGCCGCTTCGGTGTGGCCGGCGCGAGCCAGCGTGCCGCCGGCCTGGGCCATCAGCGGGAAAATGTGGCCGGGGCTGACGATGTCTTCAGCCTTGGCGTCTTTGGCGGCAGCCGCTTGCACGGTGCGCGCGCGGTCAGCGGCGGAGATGCCGGTGGTCACGCCTTCGGCCGCTTCGATCGACACGGTGAACTTGGTGCCGAAACCGGAACCGTTGCGCGGCGCCATCAGCGGCAGCTTCAACAGTTCGCAGCGCTCGCGGCTCATCGGCATGCAGATCAGGCCACGGGCGTGCTTGGCCATGAAGTTGATGTGTTCAGCCTTGCAGCACTCGGCGGCCATGATCAGGTCGCCTTCGTTCTCGCGGTCTTCGTCATCCATGAGGATGACCATCTTGCCTTGGCGGATGTCTTCAACCAGCTCTTCGATGCTATTGAGCGCCACTAGGCACCCCCCTTCTTTCAAAATTTGAGTGTCAGGATTTGAGGTAGCCGTTGGCGGCCAGAAAGCTTTCGGTAATCGTGCTGCCGGCAACCGATTCTGCGGCTTTGTCGCCGAGCAGCAAGCGCTCCAGATAACGCGCGAGCAAATCGACTTCCAGGTTCACCCGACGACCTGGCTTGTACGACGCCATGATGGTTTCGCTCAAGGTATGCGGAATGATCGTCAGCAGGAATTCGGCGCCATCGACTGCGTTCACGGTGAGGCTGGTGCCGTCGACGGTGATCGAGCCTTTGTGGGCGATGTACTTGGCCAGTTCTTTCGGCGCGCGGATGCGGAATTCCACGGCGCGCGCGTTATCGCTGCGCGAAACCACTTCGCCGACTCCGTCGACGTGACCGCTGACCAGATGCCCGCCGAGACGGGTGGTCGGGGTCAGGGCTTTTTCCAGATTGACCGGGCTGCCGCTTTTCAGGTCATTCATGGCCGTGCAGTCGAGGGTTTCGCGACTGACGTCGGCGGCAAAACCGTCGCCCGGCAGTTCCACAGCAGTCAGGCACACGCCGTTGACCGCGATGCTGTCGCCGAGCTTGACGTCGCTCAGATCGAGCTTGCCGGTTGCGACATGCACCCGCACATCACCGCCCTTTGGGGTCAGTGCGCGGATACTGCCGATGGATTCGATGATGCCGGTAAACATGGAGTTCTCCTTGAGAACGAAGCCAGCGCTATCGCAATGGCCGGGAATTATACGCTCGCCGATGGGACAGGGATGGCAGTGACTCGCCAGTCATCGCCAACCGCGCGGATTTCAGTGATTTTCAGCTCGGGTGCATCCTTCATATAGGCCAGCGGCCAGTCCAGCAACGGACGCGCCGAGGAGCCGAGGAACTTGCCGGCGATGAAGATCACGAACTCATCGACCAGACCCATCTGAGCAAAGGCGCCGGCCAGTCGCGGGCCGGCCTCGACCAGCACTTCGTTGACGCCACGGCTGGCCAGTTCGATCAGCAGTTGGCGCAAATCGACCTGACCGTCCTCGCCCGGCACGATCAGGCACTCCGGGCCGTGGGCGTACTGTTCTTCAACCGCCACGCAAGTAGCGACCAGCGCCGGGCCGGCCTTGAAGAACGGCGCATCCAGCGGCACGCGCAGACGGCCGTCGATCAGCACCCGCAGCGGCGGACGGCTCATGGCCAGCGCGGTTTGCCCGGCATCCAGGCCCAACTCGTCGGCGCGCACGGTCAGACGTGCGCCATCCGCCAACACCGTGTCGGCTCCGGTCAGCACCACGCTGGCCTGCGCGCGCAGACGCTGCACCGCCGAACGTGCGGCCGGGCCGGTGATCCACTGGCTCTCGCCACTTTCCATCGCCGTGCGCCCGTCGAGACTCATCGCCAGTTTGACCCGCACGAACGGCAAGCCGTGTTCCATGCGTTTCAGAAAACCCTGGTTGAGCTTGCGCGCTTCGCTTTCCAGCACGCCACTCTCAGTAGCAATGCCGGCATCGGCCAAACGTTGCAAACCACGGCCGGCAACCTGTGGATTCGGATCACGCATCGCCGCGACTACTCGCCCGACTCCCGCAGTCACCAAAGCATCGGCACACGGCGGCGTGCGGCCATGGTGGCTGCAAGGTTCGAGGGTGACGTAAGCGGTGGCGCCCCGCGCCAGTTCAGCGGCGGCGCGCAAAGCGTGGACTTCGGCGTGCGGTTCGCCGGCACGCTCATGCCAGCCTTCGCCGACAATCTGCCCGTCGCGCACGATCACGCAGCCGACGCGCGGATTGGGATGCGTCGTGTAATGACCTTTGCGCGCAAGTTCCAGCGCACGCGCCATGAAGTGCGTGTCGAGGATGGCTTGCTCGGCGGCGGTGGTCATTCTTTCACCGGTTCGCGGGCCAGACGGTCGATCTCTTCGCGGAACTCGTTGAGATCCTGGAAGCGTTTGTACACCGAAGCGAAACGGATGTAGGCCACTTCATCAAGCTTTTGCAGCTCGGCCATCACCAGTTCGCCGACCACGAGGGATTTGACCTCGCGTTCGCCGGTGGCGCGCAGCTTGTGCTTGATGTGCACCAGAGAGGATTCGAGGCGCTCGACGCTCACCGGACGTTTCTCCAGCGCGCGTTGCATGCCGGCGCGGAGTTTTTCTTCGTCGAACGGCTGGCGGCTGCCATCGGTTTTGATCAGGCGCGGCAACACCAGTTCGGCGGTCTCGAATGTCGTGAAACGTTCGCCGCAGGCCAGGCATTCACGCCGGCGGCGCACCTGTTCGCCCTCGGCGACCAGACGCGAGTCGATGACCTTGGTGTCGTTGGCACCGCAGAAGGGACAGTGCATGGTGGCTGGCAACAAAAAAAGGGAGGGCCATGGTAGCGCATCCCGGTCGCAAGACAAGCCATAGGCTTTGCGGTATACAGACTGCCATGATCATTTGATCCATGGATTTCATTTCCCGGAGCCGCCAATGTCGTTACGTCCGCTCGTTTTGCTCAGTCTTTTCAGTCTGCTGGTGGCCTGCAGCAGCGATGCGCCCAAGCCGCAGCCACCGACTCCCGGCCCGGCGCCGCAACAAGCGCAGAAAAAAGCCAAAGAAGCCGCCCAGCTCGGCCCGTTGCCGGCTTATCAACGTGAACTGAGCGGCACCCTGCAAGGCGTGCCGGCCGGTGCCGAAGTCGAACTGGCGCTGCTGGTAATCGACGCGAAGGATCGCCCGCAGCAACTGCTCGCCAGTTCTTCTCTGATCGGCAACAACCAGATCCTGCCGTTTCACGTGCGCTTCAATCCGGACGCTTTCCCGGCCGGTGCACGGGTTGAACTGCGGGGCCGCGCAACTCAGTCCGGGCAGTTGATTCTGCATCTGCCCTCGCAAACCATTACCCAGCCGACCACTCAGGCCTTGGGCCAACTGCAATTCGTCAAAGCCCCATGAATGCACCGTTTGACCTGCAACAGGCCTTGAGTGAATTGCTCGGTGACGCGCGGCTGGTGGCCTGCCCGTTGCCGGGCACCGACTTGAAACTGTGGCTGATTGACGGCGACAACATGGCGCGTGCTTTCAGCCAGGAAGAAACCCAACGGATCCTGCACGAGCCGCCGTACTGGAGTTTTTGCTGGGCCAGCGGTCTGGCGGTTGCGCGCTATTTAAATGAATTCCCCGAGTGGGTTCGCGGCAAACGCGTGCTGGATTTTGGCGCGGGTTCCGGCGTCGCCGGGATTGCAGCGCTCAAGGCCGGCGCGCTGGAAGTGGTGGCCTGCGACCTTGATCCACTGGCGCTGGCAGCGTGCCGGGCGAATGCCGAATTGAATGACGTTGAACTCAACTATTCAACCGACTTCTTTGCCGAGGACGATCGCTTCGATCTGATCCTGGTGGCCGACGTTTTATACGACCGGGCGAATCTGCCGCTTCTGGACGCCTTCCTCAGCCGAGGCCGCGAAGCGCTGGTCGCCGATTCGCGGGTGCGCGATTTCAGTCATCCGCAGTACCGGCGCATCGAAATGCTCGAAGCCATGACCCTGCCGGATCTGGCCGAGCCGGAAGAATTTCGGCATGTCAGCCTCTACCACGCTGCCCGCGCCTGACCGTATAGTTGCCCCATTCACGCTTTTACGAGATACCCCATGAGTCAGCAAACGCCGTACATTTTCGACGCCACCACGGCCGATTTCGACCAACTGGTGATCGAGGCTTCTTTTCATAAACCGGTGCTGGTGGATTTCTGGGCCGAATGGTGTGCACCGTGCAAGGCGCTGATGCCGATGCTGCAAACCATCGCCGAGAGCTATCAGGGCGAACTGCTGCTGGCCAAGGTCGATTGCGAAGCCGAGCAGGACATCGTCGCGCGCTTCGGCATCCGCAGCCTGCCGACCGTGGTGCTGTTCAAGGATGGTCAACCGGTGGATGGTTTTGCCGGTGCGCAACCGGAATCCGCTGTCCGTGCGCTGCTTGAACCGCATGTGCAGATGCCGCCACCGGCCGCAGCCGATCCGTTCGAACAGGCACAAGCATTGTTTGACGAAGGGCGTTTTGCCGATGCCGAAGCCGCGCTGGTGGTGATGCTCGGCGAAGACAACACCAACGCCAAGGCGCTGATCTTGTATGCACGCTGCCTGACCGAACGCGGTGAACTGGGCGAAGCGCAAACCGTGCTCGACGCGGTCAAGAGCGACGAGCACAAAGCTGCACTGGCCGGTGCCAAGGCGCAGATCCAATTCCTCGGCCTGGCCCGCGACCTGCCGGACGCCGCCGACCTGAAAAGCCGTCTGGCGCAAAACCCGCAGGACGATGAAGCGGTGTATCAACTGGCGATCCAGCAACTGGCGCGCCAGCAATACGACGCGGCACTGGACGCGCTGCTCAAGCTGTTCGTGCGCAATCGCAATTACAGCGAAGGTTTGCCGCACAAGACTTTGCTGCAAGTGTTCGAACTGCTGGGCAACGATCATCCGCTGGTCAACACCTACCGCCGCAAGATGTTTGCTGCTCTCTATTGAGCCGTCACTCGATCCAGCTATAGAGCGGCGTATCCCCGCCGCTCACCACTTTCACATCCGAACTGTGCCGCAGCCGCACCAGCAAACGCTTGCCCGACGCCGCACTGCCGGTCAGTCCCTCAAGCTGTTCAAGCAGATCCGGCCCGCTGAGTTGCCCGGCCTTGCGCAACAAATCCCGCGCGATCTGCCACAAGGCATCGTCCTGATTCACTGGTTTTGCCGCCGGCACCGCCGCTGCAACCGCGTCCGCCTGCGCAGCCTGAACCTGCCCACCAAACTGCGAACCAAGCCGCGCCCAATCAGCCTCATCCAACTCCAGCGTCAAATCCACCGGCAAGTCGCCGACGGTTCCGCGTATCCGCAACATGAGCTTCGCTCCCGCATTTATCTGACCCGCATGCTCCCATGGGACTTGTGCAACGCCAAGCGCACGGGCATCACCGCATCTGGTATTTATCGTTCAATCATCTACATTGTTCTTTTTTCAATGGGAAGGATGCCCATGTCTTCAGGACGAAAACTTGCTTCAAAGGGAGGCCATTTGGCCTGCGTTTGTCTGAAGTCGCTATGAGTCGACGCTTTTGGATACTTCTGACCGTTCCCCTCCTGCTGATCGTGGCATGGCGCTTCTGGTCGCCTGCCGACCTTTCCGCCTGTTCTCACGATGCCACTGCGCCGGGTCCGCTTACCGCCGTGGTCCGCAATTACTTTGAGGGCAATAGCCGCATAGACTGGCGGGATATGGACGACCGTTTCGACATACTTTCTACTCCAGAAGGCAAAAAAATCGCTGGCCAACCAAAGCCGTACACCTGCGAAGCACTGCAGATACTAGAAAGCCCGGCGTTCAGTCAGAGTGAAAAAATCTTCACCACTGCGTTGATGTTCCAGTTGCCGATAGGCGAATACATGGCCTTCATGGATCGCACCCATCAACTCTATGCAGAGGGCAAAATAGATCAGGAGGTCATGAAAGTGGTGATACGTCCACGCGGAACAGCCATCAATTACTGGTGGCTGCCAGCATGGCGCCAGCGCTTCACTCGCGATGCCCCGAGCGTACTTGAGGCAAATCTGATCAAGTATGTGCTATCGGGCCATTACTGGTTCGACTATCCCGGCGCAGGCTTCTGACTCTACAAGCGTAATCTTCAATCTGCGCACCGCCCCGGAATCTGTCCCGGGCGGTGCTCAGTCATGTCTTGCGCAAAGCGGAGCGCACGGGCAAACTCTGCGGACTTTCGTTATAAGATTACATAACAAACCTTTCACTTTACTCCCCGGAGATCGCCATGCGTCGTCTGCTGCTCGCTTTGCCGTTTGCCCTGTTGCCGCTGGCCGTCGCCCAGGCGGCCGATGAGCATGATCACGATCATGAGCACGGTAGCCTTGGCGCTCACGAGCATGGCGTTGGTCGTCTTAATGCCGCACTGGATGGTCAGACGCTGGAACTTGAGCTGGAAAGCCCGGCGATGAATCTGGTCGGTTTTGAACATGTCGCCACCAGCGACGCGGACAAGGCCAAGGTCGCTGCCGCCCGCGCGCAACTCGAGAAGCCGTTGACGCTGTTCAGCCTGCCTTCCGCTGCCGGCTGCAAAGTCGTCAGCCAGGAACTCGAAAGCCCGCTGTTTGGCGACAAGCCGGATGCCGACGAGCATGACCACGATGAAGCCGCGAAGGATGGTCACGAGCACCACCACGACCACAGCGAAATCCACGCACACTACCAATTCAGCTGCGCCGCTCCGGGTGCACTGAAAACGCTGGATCTGGCAAGCATCTTCAAGACCTTCCCGGCGACTCAGAAGATTCAGGTACAACTGATCAGCCCGAGCGGCCAGCAAGGCATCGAAGTCACGGCCAAAGCTGCCGCCCTGAAATTCTGAGATCACGAATCGGCGCCATGACCCAAGCACTCATCGAACTCTCCGACCTCGGCTTCAACTGGCCCGGTCACCCGCCGCTGCTGGATATCCCGGCGTTTCGTCTGGAGCCGGGTGAAACGCTGTTCCTCAAAGGCCCGAGCGGCAGCGGCAAGACCACCTTGCTCGGGCTGCTCGGCGGGGTGCAGAAGCCTGGTCGCGGCAGCATTCGCCTGCTCGGCCAGGAATTGACTGAACTTGGCGCCGGCGCCCGTGATCGTTTTCGCGTTGACCACACCGGCTACATTTTCCAGCAGTTCAACCTGCTGCCGTTTCTCTCGGTACGCGAGAACGTCGAGCTGCCGTGTCACTTCTCCAAGCTGCGTGCCGAGCGCGCGAAACAGCGCCACGGCAGTGTCGATCAGGCTGCGGCCACCCTGCTGGCGCACTTGGGTCTGAAAGATGAAAGCATTCTCGGGCGGCGCGCGGATTCGCTTTCAATCGGTCAACAACAACGAGTTGCCGCCGCCCGCGCCTTGATCGGCCAACCGGAACTGGTGATCGCCGACGAGCCAACCTCGGCACTGGATTACGACGCGCGGGAAAACTTCATCCGACTGTTGTTCGCCGAATGCCGCGAAGCAGGATCGAGCCTGTTGTTCGTCAGCCACGACCAGAGCCTTGCGCCGCTGTTCGACCGTCACCTGTCCCTGGCCGAGCTCAATCGCGCCGCCACGTCTGCCGAGGTCTGAGATGTATTTGTTCCGTCTGGCCATGGCCAGTCTCGCCAACCGGCGTTTCACCGCGTTACTTACCGCTTTCGCGATTGCCCTGTCGGTCTGCCTGCTGCTCGCCGTCGAGCGCGTACGCACTGAAGCCAAAACCAGCTTCGCCAGCACCATCAGCGGCACTGACCTGATCGTCGGCGCCCGCTCGGGTTCGGTGAATCTGCTGCTGTATTCGGTGTTCCGCATCGGCAACGCCACCAACAATATCCGCTGGGACAGCTTCGAGCACTTCGCCAACAACCCGAAAGTGAAGTGGGCGATTCCGATGTCGCTCGGCGATTCGCATCGCGGCTATCGGGTGATGGGCACCACCGAAGCTTACTTCGAGCACTATCAGTACGGTCGCCAGCAACATCTGGCGCTGGCCGATGGCCGCGCGTTTGCGACCGATCCGTTTGAAGTGGTGCTCGGTGCCGAAGTCGCCGACGCGTTGCATTACAAGCTCGGCGATCAACTGGTGCTGGCCCACGGCGTGGCAGCGATCAGTCTGGTCAAGCACGACGACAAACCGTTCACCGTGGTCGGCATTCTCAAGCGCACCGGCACCCCGGTGGATCGCACGCTGCACATCAGCCTCGGCGGCATGGAGGCGATTCACATCGACTGGCACAACGGCGTGCCGGCGCGCGGCAACGGTCGCATCAGCGCCGATCAGGCACGCAACATGGACCTGACGCCGCAGGCGATCACCGCGTTCATGCTCGGCCTCAACAGCAAGATTTCGACTTTTGCGCTGCAACGCGAGATCAATGAATTTCGTGGCGAACCGATGCTGGCGATTCTGCCGGGCGTGGCCTTGCAGGAATTGTGGAGCCTGATGAGCACCGCTGAAAAAGCTTTGTTCGTGGTTTCGCTGTTCGTGGTGCTGACCGGATTGATCGGCATGCTCACGGCGATTCTCACCAGCCTCAACGAGCGTCGGCGTGAGATGGCGATCCTGCGTTCGGTGGGCGCGCGGCCGTGGCACATCGCGACACTGCTGGTACTTGAAGCGTTCGCGCTGGCGCTGACTGGGGTGATTGCCGGGGTCGCATTGCTCTACGTCGGCATCGCCGCAGCGCAGGGCTACGTGCAGGCCAATTACGGTTTGTACCTGCCACTGGCATGGCCGAGCGAGTATGAATGGACGCTGCTCGGTGGCATTCTGGGCGCCGCGCTGCTGATGGGCAGCGTGCCGGCCTGGCGCGCGTATCGCCAATCCCTGGCCGATGGCCTGTCGATCCGTTTATGAGGATGTTCACCATGCCCCGCGCCGTACTTGCGCTATTGCTGCTGGTCGCCCTGCCCGTGTGGGCAGCGGCGCCGAAAGACCTGACCTGGTCGGAAATGATCCCGCCCGACGCGGCACCGGAAGTGCCGAACATGACGCCGCTGCACGACCTGTCGAAGATGAGCGATGCGCTGGCCGCCGAAGCCGCGCCCGCCGCTAAACAGGACATGCCCAACGCGCCTGTGGTGAAGAGCCTCGACGGGCAGAACATCCGTCTGCCGGGCTACATCGTGCCGCTGGAAGTCAGCGAGGAAGGCCGGACCACGGACTTCTTGCTGGTGCCGTATTTCGGCGCTTGCATCCATGTGCCGCCACCACCGTCGAACCAGATTGTGCATGTGAAAAGCGAAGTCGGCGTGAAGCTCGATGAGCTGTATCAGCCGTATTGGGTCGAAGGCCCGATGCAGGTCAAGGCGTCGAGCAGTGAACTGGCGGATGCCGGGTATCAGATGGAGGCGGACAAGATTTACGCGTATGAACTGCCGGAGTGAATCGGTTGGTTGTGCGTTGTTTTTCAGGGCCCCATCGCTGGCAAGCCAGCTCCCACAGGTTGCTGTGGCGGCCACAAAATTTATGACCGACCTCAATCCCTGTGGGAGCTGGCTTGCCAGCGATGAGGCCAGTAAAGGTTCCACAAAACCAAGAGCGATGACTGTTTCATTGAGCTGAGTCAAAAGACCGTATCAGATGGCTTCGTACCATAGGACATCAAACATTTTTAACGTCCTTTCGGAGCCCCCATGAACAAGTCCTTGCTCAGCGCCTCGCTGGTTGCCCTCGCGCTCGCAGCCCCGCTCGCCCACGCCCACGACGCCGGTGACATCATCGTTCGCGCCGGTGCGATCACCGTCAACCCGAAGGCCGACAGCTCCAGCGTCAAGGTCGATCAGGGTCCGTTGAGCGGCGCCAATCTGGGCGGCAAGGCGACCATGAGCAGCGACACACAGCTGGGTCTGAACTTCGCGTACATGCTCACCAACAACATCGGTATCGAACTGCTCGCCGCCTCGCCGTTCGAACATGACGTGAAACTCAAAGGCACCGCCCTCGGCGCGGCCAACGGCAAACTCGGCACCCTGAAACACCTGCCGCCGACCCTCAGCGTCGTCTACTACCCACTGGATCCGAAATCGGCGTTCCAGCCGTATGTCGGCGGCGGCATCAACTACACCTGGATCTACGACGAACACGTCGGCAGCCAGGCCCAGTCCAACGGCTTCAGCAACTTCAAGGCGAAAAACTCCTGGGGTCTGGCGTGGCAGGTCGGCGCTGATTACATGATCACCGACAAAATCATGCTCAACGCCCAGGTGCGTTACATCGACATCGATACGCGCGCCACCGTCGAGAACAACGCCGTGGCACCGGGCACTCGCGCACGGGTGAATGTGGATGTTGATCCGTTCATCTACATGGTGGGTCTGGGCTACAAATTCTAAGAACGTTCACGTGGTGGTGGATGAGGCTTGGTGGTGAGCAGACTCAGAACTGAAGGCGACTGCGGTGCAGTCGATCGGGGCGGTGCGACGTTTCGCTAAACCCCCTCGCCACAGGGATAGCGATAAATTCCGGCCGTGAAAAAGGCGCCTGTCAAAAGGCGCCTTTTTCATGTCCGCGACAATCTCAGCGGCCGAGCAACCGCGCCAGACCCACGCTCATCGGCGTCGGCTGCGGACACCTAAACCGCTCAAGCAAGCGACGGTTATCCGCCCGCGAATGCCGAATATCCCCCGACCGCGCCGGGCCGTAGCTGATCGGCGGCAACTCACCCACCACCGCCTCCAGCGCCGCCAGCATCTGCTTGAGATTGGTCGCCTGATTCCAGCCGACATTCACCGCGCCGACTTCCACTTCAGGTTTCTCGATCGCCTGCACCAGCACATCCACCAGATCTTCCACGTAGAGAAAATCGCGGGTCTGCTCGCCATCACCAAACACGGTGATCGGCAGGCCATTGGCCGCGCGCTCGCTGAAGATGCTGATCACCCCGGAGTACGGCGAGGACGGATCCTGGCGCGGACCGAAGATGTTGAAGAAGCGGAAAATCACCGGCTCCAGATCGTGCTGGCGGCGATAGAAATCGAAGTAGTGCTCACCCGCCAGTTTGTCCGAGGCATATGGCGTCAACGGCGCTTTCGGCGTGTCTTCATCAATCGACTCGCCTTCGCCATTGTTGCCGTACACCGCCGCGCTGGAGGCGTACAGCACACGTTTGACGCCAGCCTGACGCATGGCTTCGCACACGTTCAGCGTGCCGATGAAATTGCTCTGGTGAGTTTTCACCGGATCATCCACCGAGGCCTGCACCGAAGCCACAGCGGCCAGATGTGCAACCGCGCTGCAACCCTGCATCGCCTGCGCAACCAGCGCTGCATCGGCGACATCGCCGACGATCAGTTCGACCTTGGGATTGTCCAGCGGCAGATTGCTGCGCTTACCGGTCGACAGGTCATCGAGGATGCGCACCGAGTGGCCGCTGGCGAGCAACGCGTCGGTCAGGTGCGAGCCGATGAAACCGGCGCCGCCGGTGATTAGAACGGGGCCGTCAGCCATGGCGATAAAACCTATCCAGTAAGCCCGGGAGCGCGGCACGCCAGGCGCGCGGCTTGATCCCGAAAGTGTGCAGAATTTTCTTGCAGGCGAGCACCGCGTGTTGCGGCTCTTCGGCGGCGTCCGGACGTGCGGCATGCGCCTGCGCGGTCGGCGCCTCAATGGCCAACGGATGCAGGCCGCGCGCTTCGGTGAGGATCGCCTGACCCAGCGCCAGCGGCGTGGTCGCCTCATGACCCGCGTAGTGGTAAGTGCCCCACAGCGGCGCGGCGCAATCGAGTTGTTTGAGCACCGAGATGATCACGCGAGCGGCATCATCGACCGGGGTCGGATTACCTCGACGGTCATCGGCCAGCAGCAATTCGTCCGGTTGTTCGGCGCGGGCGAGGAACCGTCCAAGAGTGCCGTCGGCGCTGTCGTCGAGCAGCCAGCCGAAACGCAACAGCACATGCTGCGGACAGGTTGCGCGCACGCTTTGCTCGATGCGCCACAAGGCCTGACCGCGCAAACCCAGCGGCACCGGCTCATCTTTTTCGCTGTAAGCGGTCGCACGCGAGCCGTCGAACACCCGATAACTGGACGGCTGCACCAGCACGATGTTGTGGTGCTGGCACAATTCGGCCAGACGCTCGATCGCGTGCTCCTGTGCGGACAGTCGGGTTTCGCTGACCGTCTCGGCCTGGAACCAGTCGAAATAATAGGCGAGGTTGATCAACGCATCGGGACGGGTGTCGTCGAGCAGTTGCGTCAGGCTCGCGGCATCCCAGCCGTCTTCTGGTGGGCGGGGGGCGAGGAAACCGATGTCTTCCTCCGCGCCGAGGCGAATCAGCGCTTGCCCAAGGGCATTTCCGCCGCCCAGTAACATAAGGCGCATTCGCATAAAGTCAGCAGGCCCAGTCTGATTGGAACGATGGCTTTGGCGACGGCACTTGTGGCGCCGTCGTCGATAATTGCCGGAATCGTTGCATTTTGCGGGTTTAGTGCGCAACCGTCATCCGTAAAGTGTTGATTGCCGGGATTTGTGCCGTGGCTACTGGCCTCATCGCTGGCAAGCCAGCTCCCACAGGAATCGCGGTGTACACAAGACCTGTGGGAGCTGGCTTGCCAGCGATGAGGCCCTGACAGGCAGACTAGATCCTGAGTGGTACTTGCAACTTCCAACAGCCACCCGCATAACTGAAACCATGAATCTGCCCCTCCCCGCCAATAGCGCGCTGGCAGGCTTCCACCCCGCCGTCAGCGCCTGGTTCAGCAGCACATTCCCGTCGGTCACCGCCGCCCAGGCCCGCGCATGGCCGTTGATCCGCCAGCGCCATTCGACGCTGATCGCTGCGCCCACGGGCTCCGGCAAAACCCTCACCGCGTTCCTCGCCGTGCTTGATGACCTGGTGCACCGTGGGCTGGAAAATCCCGACGGCCTGCCGGTCGAAACCCTGGTGGTGTACATCTCGCCACTCAAGGCACTGTCGAACGACATCCGCATCAACCTGCAAAACCCGCTGGCCGGAATTACCGAACAACTGCAGCGCATGAGTTTGCCGCCGGTGCAGATCAGCACCGCCGTACGCACCGGCGACACCCCGCAAAAAGACCGCGCGGCCATGCGCAAAACCGCGCCGCACATTCTGGTCACCACGCCGGAATCGCTGTACGTGCTGCTTGGCTCGGATTCGGGGCGCAAAATGCTCAGCAGCACGCGCACGGTGATCGTCGATGAAATCCATGCCATCGCCGCCGGCAAACGCGGCAGTCACCTGGCGCTGAGCCTCGAACGCCTGCAAGCCTTGTGCGCCGAACCGCTGACGCGCATCGGCCTCTCGGCCACGCAAAAACCCATCGATACGGTGGCGCGGTTTCTCGTCGGCCATCAGCGGCCCTGCGAGATCATCGACATCGGCCACGCCCGCCCACGGGATCTGGGCATCGAAGTGCCGCCAGTGCCGTTGTCGGCGGTGATGTCGCATGACATCTGGGAACTGGTCTATGACCGCCTCGCCACGCTCGCCCGAGAACACCGCACCACGCTGATTTTCGTCAACACCCGGCGCCTCGCCGAACGCCTGAGCCGGCACTTGAGCGAACGCCTCGGCAAACACGCCGTGGCCGCGCACCACGGAAGTCTGGCCAAGGAGTTTCGCCTCGACGCCGAACAGCGCCTCAAGCGCGGCGAGCTGCAAGTGCTGATCGCCACCGCCTCGCTGGAACTGGGCATCGATATCGGCGAAGTGGATCTGGTGTGTCAGATCGCCTCGCCGCGTTCGATTGCCGGTTTTCTTCAGCGCGTCGGCCGCTCCGGGCACCAGGTTGGCGGTACGCCGAAGGGCCGTCTGTTCGCCACCAGCCGCGACGACCTGATCGAATGCGCCGCCCTGCTCGACTGCGTGCGCCGGGGTGAACTCGACACCCTGCACATTCCCCAAGCGCCGCTGGACGTACTCGCGCAGCAGATCATCGCCGAAGTCAGTTGTCAGGAATGGGCCGAGGACGATTTGCTCGCGCTGTTTCGCCGTGCCGAGCCTTACGCGCAGCTCGACGAAAAACATTATCAGGCGCTGCTGACGATGCTCGCCGAGGGCTATAACGGCCGCCAAGGGATTCGCAGCGCCTACCTGCATCGCGACGCGGTCAACCGCACCCTGCGCGGCCGACGTGGCGCACGGCTGACGGCGGTCACCAGCGGTGGCACGATTCCGGACAACGCCGATTACAGCGTGCTGCTCGAACCGCAAGGGCTGAACATCGGCAGCGTCAACGAAGACTTCGCCGTCGAGAGCATTGCCGGTGACATTTTTCAGCTCGGCAACACCTCCTACCGGATCCTGCGGGTCGAGTCGGGCAAGGTGCGGGTCGAAGATGCGCACGGGCAGTCGCCGACCATCCCGTTCTGGCTCGGCGAAGCACCGGGCCGCACCGCCGAACTGTCCAGCGCCGTGGCACGCCTGCAAGCGCAGCTCGACCAGTTGCTCAGCGCCACGCCGGGGGATCTGCAACCGGCCCTCGACTGGCTGACCAACACCCTCGGCCTGAACCGCGCCAGCGCCGAACAACTGGTGGATTATCTGGCCCGCGCACGCTTGACCCTCGGCTCATTGCCGTCGCAGGACACACTGCTGATGGAGCGGTTTTTCGACGAGTCCGGCGGCACGCAGTTGGTCATCCATTCGCCGTTCGGCAGCCGCATCAACCGCGCCTGGGGCCTGGCCCTGCGCAAGCGTTTCTGCCGCACGTTCAATTTCGAATTGCAGGCCGCTGCCAGTGAGGACGCCATCGTCTTATCGCTGTCCACCAGCCACAGTTTCGAACTCGATGAAGTCTGGCGTTATGTGCACAGCAACACCGCCGAGCACCTGCTGATTCAAGCCGTGCTCGAGGCGCCGCTGTTCGGCGTGCGCTGGCGCTGGAATGCCGGAGTGGCGCTGGCGCTGCCACGGTTCACTGGCGGGCGCAAAGTCGCGACGCAGTTGCAACGGATGAAAAGCGAAGACCTGATCGCCGGGGTGTTTCCCGATCAGATTGCCTGCCTGGAAAACCTCGCCGGCGAGCGCGAAATCCCTGAGCACCCGCTGGTGGAACAAACGCTGAATGATTGCCTGCACGAGGCGCTGGACAGCGACGGCTGGCTCAATCTGTTGCGACGCATGGAGCGCGGCGAAGTGCGTTTGCTCAGCCGCGATCTACCGGCGCCCTCACCACTGGCGGCGGAAATTCTCAGCGCCAAGCCCTATGCGTTTCTTGACGATGCGCCGCTGGAAGAACGCCGCACCCAGGCGGTAATGAACCGGCGCTGGAGCGACCCCGAATCCACTGACGACCTCGGCGCGCTGGATGTCGATGCGATCAGCGCCGTGCGTGAAGAAGCCTGGCCGACCGCGCATAACGTCGATGAAATGCACGAAGCGCTGATGAGCCTCGCCTGCATCAGCGAAGCCGAAGTGCAGACCAACGAGCATTGGCACGACTGGCTGCAAGCGCTGGCCGAGAATGGCCGCGCCTGCCGCATGCAGATCGATCAGCAACACGTGCTGTGGCTGGCCCGCGAACGCCTGACCTTACTGCAAGCACTTTATCCACAGGCGGTTTTGCAACCGGCACTCGAAGCGCTGCCCGGTTTTGACGAAGCGTGGACAGCCGATGAAGCGTTGGTTGAAGTGATCCGCGCGCGACTCGGTGCGTTCGGCCCACTGCCGCTCGCGGACATCGCCAGACCGTTGGCGCTGTCCACTTCACAGGTCACTCAAGCCTTGGCGCAACTGGAGCGTGAAGGTTATGTGCTGCGCGGTCAGTTCACGCCGGGCGTGACCGTCGAAGAATGGTGCGAACGGCATTTGCTGGCGCGGATTCATCGCTACACGGTCAAGCGTCTGCGTCGGGAAATAGAGCCCGTCGCCCTCCAGGATTTCATGCGCTTTCTGTTCGACTGGCAGCACTTGTCGCCCGCCAGCCAAGGTCAGGGCAGCGCCGTGCTGCCGGCGATTGTCGGCCAGTTCGAAGGTTATCCGGCAGCGGCTTCGGCATGGGACAGCGATATCCTTCCGGCCAGGCTGAAAGACTATTCGCCGAGCTGGCTGGATGATCTGTGCCGCAACGGCAAACTGGTGTGGACGCGCCTCAGTGCCCGGCAAAAAATCAGCGGCACGGCGTTGCGCAGTACGCCGGTGGTGTTGCTGCCGCGCAGCCAGGTCGGATTGTGGGGCGCGCTGGCAGAGCAGACGCCAGTCAGCGAACTGTCGCTGAAAACGCAGAAGGTTTTCGAAGCGCTGAGTCAGCACGGCGCCTTGTTTTTCGATGAGCTGATTCACGAAGCGCATCTGCTGCGCGCCGAACTGGAAATCGCCTTGCAGGAACTGGTCGGCGCCGGTCTGGTGAACGCCGACAGCTTCGCCGGACTGCGAGCGCTGATCACCCCGGCAAGCAAGCGCCAGCAACGCAGCAGTCGCCGTGGGCGCGGGGCGTTTGTCGGCGGGATGGACGATGCCGGGCGTTGGGCGTTGTTGCGCCGTAGCCCCGCGCCCGCTGTGGACAAAATTCCAGCCGAAACACTGGAGCACATTGCGATGACCTTGCTGCGGCGCTATGGCGTGGTGTTCTGGCGCTTGCTCGAACGCGAAGCGGATTGGCTGCCGAGCTGGCGTGAATTGCTGCGCACCTTCCATCGACTGGAAGCACGCGGCGAGATTCGTGGCGGGCGGTTTGTCAGTGGTCTGGCGGGTGAACAGTTTGCGTTGCCGGAGGCGATTCCGCTGCTGCGCGAAGTGCGCCGTCGCGAGCATGACGGCGCGCTGATTGCGGTGTGCGGGGTCGATCCGCTGAACCTCGCTGGGACCTTGTTGCCGGGACCGAAAGTCCCGGCGCTGGCGAGTAATCGACTGGTGTATCGCGATGGCTTGCCGGTGGCGGCGCTGATTGCCGGCAGGCCGCTGTTCTGGGTGGAGCTGGATGCAGAGGCCATGGCGCAGATTCGCAGCAAACTGATCCGGCACTGAGGTTGTCTGCTCTGGCCCCATCGCTGGCAAGCCAGCTCCCACAGGTTTCGGTGTGATGCTGAAATCACCAACACACCACAAATCACTGTGAAAGGGTTCTGTCTGCTGCTGAAATCACCAACACACCACAAATCACTGTGAAAGGGTTCTGTCTGCTGCTGAAATCACCGGCACACCACAAATCACTGTGGGAGCTGGCTTGCCAGCGATGAGGCCGGTAGCCCCACCACAAACATCTGCCCTCAACTACGCGATGGTTGCGGCAACACCACCGGCGACTGCTCCGTTGCTTCGCCCTCCTCTACTTGCTCACCCTCCCGCTTGGGCAACAAAACCTGCTGTGGATAAGTCTGCGCAAAATGCACCCACGGGCTGTTATCCACAAGCTTCTTCAAGCGCTGGTTAAACGCACGACTCACCGCATATTGTCCGCCGGACACTGTGCGGAACTGCGCCGTCAGCACCACGCCATTCAGATCCATGCGGTCGACGCCAAACACATCCAGCGGCCCTTGCAGATTGTACTTGAGGAACGGGTCTTCACGGATCGAATCACCTGCCTCGCGGATCAGCTCAATCGCCTTGTCGACATCAGTGTCGTAGGTGAACTGCACCGAGAAAAACGCGTAAGCAAACTGCCGCGATTGGTTGGTCACAGCCTTGATCTGGCCGAACGGCACCGAGTGCACAAAACCCTTGCCGTCACGCAGGCGCAAGGTACGAATCGTCAGCCCTTCGACAGTGCCGGCATGCCCGGAATCGAGCACCACCCAATCGCCAATCGACAGCGTGTCTTCGATGATGATGAACAGCCCGGTGATCACGTCCTGTACCAGTTGCTGCGAGCCGAAACCGATGGCCAGACCGACCACGCCGGCACCTGCCAACAGCGGTGCAACGTTGATCCCCAGATTGGCCATGGTGGTGATCGCACAGATCACCACCAGAATGATTTTGATCGCGTTGCGCAGCAACGGCAGAATGGTTTTCACCCGCGTACTCGGCTGACGCGCCGAGCGTTTGCTGACCGGCGGTTTCAACGCTTCCTGAATCGCCGTGTCGAGCACCACCCACAACAGCCAGGTCACCAGAAAGATCAGGCCAATGCTGCTCAAGGCGTTGCTGATCGCCCGGCCAACCGTACTGCTCTGGGCGAAGTCGAGCAGCGACACGCCCCAGATCCGCCCGAGAATATCGATGAAGGCGACTGCCATGACGATGCGCAACAAGGCATGCGAGAGGCTGAGAAAACGCTCCTTGTAAGCGCTGCTGCGCTGTAGCGCCGTGGCTTTGCGCGACTTGAACAGGTGCTGCAGGATGGTGCTGAGAAACACCGTGCCAATCAACAGCACCATGGTGAACAACGCACAGCGCAGCGCCTTCTGGTTGTCTTCGCCGATACCAATCAGGTTGACCGCCGACACCAGCACCATCAGCACAATCGGCCAGTACCAGAGGCCGGAAAAAATCCGCAGCGATTCCTGTAGTGATGGCTGTTTCAGACGCTGACTCAGCGAGCGATTGCGGATCAAGTGTGCCACCGGCCGGCGCATGCGAATCACCACCAGGCCGAAGATGATCGAGGCGAACAGACCGGTGAATACCGCCACGCTGCTGGTGATGTTGCCGCCCAGCTGCCGCGCGATCTGCGGGCTGGTCAACGCATCGCTGAGCGCGGCGAGGAAGCCAATCAGGAACAACGGTTTCGGGCAGTAATCGCGCAGGATCTGCACGGCCGGGCGTTTATGGCCGGTGTTGAACATCACCACCACGCATAACAGTATCGAAGTGGAAAATATCCCGCTGCTGGTGGCGTAGGCCAGGCACAGCGCCAGCGCGCGGCCGACCGAGGCATCAAGAAAGTGGCTGACGTACAGCGTCAGTGGCAGGCAGACCAGCGCCGGCAATGTGTAGGGCAGCAGATAACCGATCAAATCCTGGCTGCGCTGGCGAGTGCGCAGCCAGCGACCTGCGCGCATGCGTTTGGCGAGCACGCTGCCGAGCACCGTCAACACCGCGAAGGTGCCGAGCCAGACCCCGGAGAGCATGAGGAAATCCCCGGCCACGCTCCAGCCCGAGCGGTTCGCCGGTTGATTGACCAGTTTGTCGACCTCATCCGCCGCACGGTCGGCACGCAGCCGCCAGGCATCGACCAGATGCTCGTTGAGGTCGAGTTTGTCCTGAACGTCGTCGATGCCCGAGCTGATGGCGCCGAGCAGTCCGCCCTGGACCAGCGGCTCGGGCTTGGCCGGCTCCTCGCTGGCGGCGGGGACGCCTGGCAACGTCACGGCTTGTGCGGCGGTGGCGCCGAATAACAGCAGCGCCCCGAATAGAATTGCGGCTCTGAACTTGATCAAAACGAATCGACCTCTTGGCTGAACCTGTCAGGAACTGATCAATATTTGCTCGGCAAGTTCAAGATCCCCTCACCCCTGCCCTCTCCCGGAGGGAGAGGGAGCCGACCGAAGTGTCTTGCGAGTGACATCGACCTGAAAGCCCGCAGCGCTTAGGGGTTTGGAACTCGAATTCAACTCGGTTTTTCAGGTCGATGTATAGCGCGAGACACCTCGGTCAGTCCCCTCTCCCCCGGGGAGAGGGTTAGGGTGAGGGGCTTTTGATCTTCGACCGTCCATAGCCTCACCGAAACTTTCCCCCGCCTGCCACAGTCATCAACAAACACAGGCAACACGAGGACTTTCGACGGGAGGCGACATGGCGGCGATTCACATTGGTATTTCAGGCTGGCGCTACGCCCCGTGGCGCGGGGATTTTTACCCTAAAGGACTGACGCAGGAACGCGAATTGCAATTCGCCTCGCGAGCCGTCAACAGCATCGAAATCAACGGCTCGTTCTACGCCCTGCAACGGCCGGAGCGCTATGCCCAGTGGTACGCCGAAACGCCCGCCGACTTCGTGTTCAGCGTCAAGGCACCGCGTTTCATTACCCAAGTACGCCGCTTGCGCGACATCTGCAAACCGCGCCCCGGCGAACCCGCTGCCGAAGGAGTGCTGGCATGAGCATTTCCGAGCCGGTCGGGTTTACCGACGAGACCACCGAGGTCACGCCGACCGTGCGCAGTTTCACGGTGCTGACGGTCAACACCCACAAAGGTTTCACCGCGCTGAACCGGCGTTTCATCTTGCCGGAACTGCGTGAGGCGGTGCGCAGCGTGTCGGCTGATGTGGTGTTTTTGCAGGAAGTGCACGGCACCCACGAGCACCATCCCAAGCGCTACAACAACTGGCCGACCATGCCGCAATACGAGTTTCTCGCCGACAGCCTGTGGCCGCAGTTCGCTTACGGGCGCAACGCCGTATACCAGGACGGCGATCACGGCAATGCGCTGCTGTCGAAATTCCAGATCGTGCGTCACGACAATCTCGACGTGTCGATCAGCGGCCATGAGAACCGTGGCCTGCTGCATTGTGTGCTGCGCTTGCCGGGCGATGACCGTGAACTGCACGCGATCTGCGTTCACCTGGGCCTGCACGAGAGTCATCGCAACGAGCAGCTTCGCTTATTGAATGAGCGCCTGTCCGAACTGCCGAACGATGCGCCTGTGATCGTCGCCGGTGACTTCAATGACTGGCGCCAGCGCGCCGATGCAGTGCTCAAACCGAGCGGCCTGCGCGAAGTGTTCGCCGAGCACCACGGCAAACCGGCGCGCAGTTTCCCGGCTCGGCTGCCCGTGCTGCGCCTCGACCGAATTTACGTGCGCAACCTCAAGGCCCGCCAGCCGAAAGTCCTGGCCAATCGGCCTTGGTCGCACCTTTCCGACCACGCACCGTTATCGGTGGAGATCGAACTATGAGCAGCGCACCGCTGGAGAAATCCGCCGTGGAAACCATCGCCATCACTCCGCCCGTGCGCCAGCCCGGCAACGTTGATGTCGAGTACCGCTGGCAGGGCAACAACCGTGTCGAATTGCTGGAGAACGGCGAGGAATATTTCCCGCGCGTGTTCGAAGCGATGCGCGCGGCGAAAAGCGAAATCCTGCTGGAGACATTCATCGTCTTCGAAGACAAGGTCGGCAACGAGTTGCAGCAGATTCTGATCGACGCTGCGCAGCGCGGCGTACGCACTACGGTGAGCCTCGACGGCTTCGGTTGCGGCGAATTGACCAGCGCTTATCTGACGGCGTTGAGCGATGCCGGCGTGCATCTGCAGATGTTCGATCCGGCGCCAAAACGACTGGGGATTCGCACCAATTGGTTCCGGCGTCTGCACCGCAAGATTGTGGTGGTCGACGGCACGTTGGCGTTTATTGGCGGGATCAATTTTTCCGGCGATCACCTGGCCGATTTCGGCCCTGAGGCGAAGCAGGATTACTCGGTGGAAATTCAGGGGCCGGCGGTGGCCGACATCCATCACTTCGCATTGCTGCAAAGTGGTCGTCCGGGCCGCGCACGGTTCTGGTGGCAACGCCGGCGCCAGCGTCGCGCAGACATGGCGTCGAGTGATCATGACGGCCAGATTCGCCTGGTATTCCGCGACAACGATCAGCACACCACCGACATTGAAGATGTGTACATGCAAGTGTTACGCACAGCCCAGCGGCGCGTGGTGATCGCCAACGCTTATTTCTTTCCCGGTTATCGCTTGCTGCGAGAAATCCGCAACGCCGCCCGTCGCGGTGTCGAGGTCCGGTTGATTCTGCAGGGCGAGCCGGACATGCTGGTGGCCAAACTTGCCGCGCGCATGACCTACGACTATCTGCTCAAGGCCGGGGTGCAGATTCACGAGTATTGCGAGCGGCCACTGCACGGCAAGGTCGCGCTGGTGGACGACGACTGGAGCACCGTCGGCTCGAGCAATCTTGACCCGCTGAGCCTGTCGCTCAACCTTGAAGCCAACGTGCTGATTCGCGACCGTGGGTTCAATCAGCACTTGTTCGAGCGCCTCGAAGACTTGAGCAACAATCACTGCAAGGCCATGGACGCAGACGAGCTGCCGCGCGGTCGCATCTGGCACTTGACCGTGGGCTTTCTGGTGTTCCACTTCCTGCGGGTTTTTCCGGCAATGGCCGGTTGGTTGCCGGCGCACAAGCCAAGGCTCACGCCCTTTGTGCATGTCGCCGGGAGTGTTGATAAATGAGCCAATCAGAAGCTTCCGTTGGGACGCATTCGGCTGCCGCGACCAAGTCGCGCTGGAGTCGCTGGAAACGTCCGCTGACCATCGTGTTTTTTCTGGCGCTGATTGCGCTGTTGACCACATTCGCCATGCGCATCGAATGGACCGAAGTCTTGCAAACGCTGGCCGACTTCAAGGTGCGCACGCTGATCATCGCTTCCAGCCTGACGCTGGTGAGCTTTCTGGTGTACGCCAGTTTCGACCTGATCGGCCGCACCTATATTCGGCAGGATCTGACCTGGAAACAGATCCTGCCGGTGGGCGTGATCAGCTACGCATTCAACCTCAATCTGAGCGCCTGGGTCGGCGGCATCGCCATGCGTTATCGGCTGTATTCTCGACTTGGCGTGAGCAAGGGCAACATCGCCAAGATCCTCGGCTTGAGCCTGGCGACCAATTGGTTTGGCTACATGACCATCGCCGGCGTGGTGTTCAGCAGCGGACTGGTCACCATGCCGCCGGGCTGGAAAGTCAGCAGCACTGCGTTGCAGGGTATTGGTGTGTTGTTGCTGCTGGTGAGCGCCGGATACCTCGCCGCGTGTCAGTTTTCCCGCCGTCGCGAGTGGTCGATTCGCGGGGTGGAAATCAATCTGCCGTCGTTGCGCATGGCGGTCTTGCAACTGCTGCTCGGCGCGCTGAACTGGTCGTTGATGGCGGCGGTGATCTTCACCTTGCTGCCGAGCAAACTGGACTATCCGATGGTGCTCGGGGTGCTGTTGATCAGCGCGATTGCCGGGGTCATCACGCATATCCCTGCGGGGCTCGGAGTGCTGGAAGCGGTGTTTGTGGCGCTCCTGCAACACGAGGCTTCGCGCGGAAGCCTGGTGGCGGGACTGCTCGCGTATCGGGCGATTTATTTTCTGTTGCCGTTGTTGATTACGCTGGTGATGTATCTGCTGGTTGAGGCCAAGGCCAAGTCGTTGCGGATTGAGAAGAAGCCGAGGCATTAGCATCAGGACTGGATAATACTCAAGCGCTCCCCGACCACCATCTCGGTGATCCAGTCGACCAGGATCGAGGTGTAGGCCTGCTGCGAGGTCGGCTCGCTCAACGCATGATCGGCACCGTCGATAATTCGGTGCGTCAGCGAATGGGTCTGCTGACACGCCGCGCGGTAGCTCATGATTGTCGCGTGCGGCACGTAATCATCGGTTTCCGACTCCACCAGCAACACATCCCCGGTGAAATTCGCGCAGGCGTGCAAGGCGCGATTGCTGTCGGCACGTACCAGCGTGCCGCGATAATCGCGCAGATCAGCTTTGTCCAGCTCGCGCTTGGGCGTGTGCCATTGCTCGTCGCGATACAGCGCCGGCACTCGCAGCGCCAGCCAGCGCACCGGGCGCAATGAGGTCAGGATTGCCGCCAGATAGCCGCCGTAGCTGGTACCCACGACCGCAATCGCCGAGGTATCGAGCGCCGGATGCGAAAGCAGCCGGTCATAGGCCGCCAGCAGATCGCGCAAATTGTCGTCCCGAGACACTCGACTCAGTGGAATTCCAGTACCGCCAGTGTGCCCGCGCAAGTCGAAGGTCAGGCACACACAACCCAGCCCCGCGATGCCTTTGGCCCGCTCCAGGTCGCGTTCCTGACTGCCGCCCCAGCCGTGCACAAACAACACGCCCGGCACTTTCGATTTGGGGCTGAGGAACGTTCCGCTCATCTGTTCATCATCAATGTCGATTTGAATGCTTTCGCTTCTAGCCGTCATAGGATTTGACCGTTACGTATTTGAGAAGAAAATCGCTGTTTTCCGCCGGGCCGCGATAGACCTCGATGGCGTCCGCCGGCAATGCCTGATCGATGTAGGTTTCCACCGAAGAGACGCGGATCGCACGCATCGATGGGTCATTGACGAAGCTTTGCAGCGCCGCCACTTCAGCACTACTCGCGCCGCCCATGCGCCAGGATTGTTCAAGTACGCCGCTGCGCTGCTTGCCGTTGCTGTCCAGCCCTTGGGCGATGTCGTAGTTGCGCCGCGAGGCATAGAAGCGCGGATAGGCTTCATCCGCTGCCGCGTCGAATATTCGCGCCTGCTCAATGGCCAGTCGCACATCGTCGCTCAGGTCCAGCGCCAGTAAAGCATCGTAACCCCCCTGCACTACCAGCAGGTTCGAGCCGCCGTAGACGTCCTCATCATGCGCGTCTTTGGTCAGATATTGGTCACCGCAGTAACTCAGCACCTTATCGGCGATGAAGGTCTGGCCGACGCTGTGGGTGATGACCTGACTCAGATCCTGTTCAAGTACCACGCCGTCGGCGAACAGTTGCTCGGCATCGGCACGGGCGAGCACTTGGTCGAAAGTGTCGAGGCTGTTGATAACTTCCTGACCGCGACCGGCACAAGCGTGGATCGGTTTGATACGGATCGGCCCGCTAGACAACAGATGCTCGGCAGCGGGACGTGCATCTTCCAGCGCGAACACGCTCAAGCCATCAAGCACCACATCGCGCACCCGCTCGGAAAACAGCGGCGACCAGCCTTGCGGCGCATGCGCCTGAGGGCTGCGCAAACCGTGGCTGATGGCTTTGGTGCAGATGAAATCATGCTCGACAAAACCGCCCCACAGATCGTCCGGACCTTTCACGCCCAGTTCTTGCGCGGCGGCAGCGCCGACCAGGGTTTGCGTGGGAAGTAGATACAAATCGCGCCCACGATGCTTTTGCGCATCGTAGCTGCCGCCGAACTTGAACCCGAGAATCTGCGCCAGCCAGCGGGCCAGGGCCTTGTTGGTCTGCACTTCGTGCTGTGGCGCGCCGGGGCGCACCGAATGCGCGACGACCAGTTTTCTGTGCGGTGTCGGGGTCATGCGTCCCCCTGTGATCGAATGAGTAATGTTGCCCTTAGCAACTGTAGACCGTGATCAGCGGCATGCGGCTCACACAATTGGCGGTGTTGCAGCTCATCGGGCTACGACGGCCGGCGGAGTTACCCCGAATCGACTGCGATAATCACTCGGCGCCAGCCCGGTGATTTTCTTGAATATCGCGCGAAATGCTCCCGGATCCTGATAACCCACTGTCCACGCAATGTGATCGATGGTGCCATTGGTGAACTCGAGCATTTCCCGCGCCTTGCCGACCCGCAAGTGCTGGCAGTATTCAGTGGGCTTCAAACCGCTCGCCGCGCGGAACCGACGCAGGAACGTGCGTTCTTCCAGCCCTGCCCGTTCGGCCATCGCCGTCAGTGACACATCGGTCGCACCCGTGCTTTGCAGCCAGTGCTGAACCTTGAGAATAGCGGCATCGCCGTGACTGAGGATCGGCGCGAAGTTGCTGCCGCAGGCACTCGCGCTGTCGCTGTGCTCGATGACCAGAAAGCGCGCGGTGCCGCTGGCGATGCTCGGTCCGAGCAGACGGTCGACCAGGCGCAAGCCCAGCTCCGACCAGGCCATCAGCCCGGCGGTGGTGATCAGGTCGCCGTCATCGACAATCGGTGTGTCAGCCTTGAGTTTGATCTTCGGGTATTGCTCGGCAAACGCCTTGGCCGACGTCCAATGGGTGGTGGCGCTGCGACCGTCGAGCAGACCGCTTTCGGCCAGCAGCCACGAGCCGACGCACACACCGCCGAGGGTCGCGCCGCGAGCGTGTTGCTCGCGCAGCCATTGCATCAGCGCAGGCGAGGCTTGCCCTGCCTGAAACCCGGCGATTGACGGAGGAATCAACAGCGCTACCAAGCCTGTTTCCGCGCAGGGATGGCTGTCATAGACGCGTTTCGGCGCATTGTCGCCATCGGCCAGCCAATGGCTGACCCGCAATAGCGGCAACTGCGCCGCCTGATGCTCGGCAGCGACCTGATTGGCCACCGCAAACAAATCGCTCAAGCCATGCACCGCCGCCATCTGCGCACCGGGATAGATCAGCACGCCGAGTTCGGCAACGGGAGTTTCTACGGCCATTGTCAGTTTTCCCCTGTCTATTGTCGGTGCGGCCAATCCTCGAAACCCCGGCCGGGGCCAATACTTGATCCACACCCGCACAACAATTCGAGGACACACCCATGGCCAAGCAAGCGCTCATCGTAGTCGATATCCAGAATGACTACTTCCCCCAAGGCAAATGGACGCTGGAAGGCGCCGATGCCGCCGCCGACAACGCCGCGCGACTGATCGGCGCGTTCCGCGAGGCTGGCGATTCGGTAGTGCACATCCGCCACGAATTCACCTCGCCTGATGCACCTTTTTTCATCGCTGGCTCCGAGGGCGCCAAGCTGCATCGCAAAGTGCTCAACCGCGATGACGAGCCAGTTGTGCTCAAGCACTTCGTCAACTCGTTCCGCGAAACCGAACTGCAATCGATCCTCGACGAGCAAGGCATCAAGGCGCTGGTGGTGGTCGGCAGTATGAGTCACATGTGCGTCGACGGTATTACCCGGGCGGCGGCAGATCTGGGCTACACCGTCACCGTTATTCACGATGCCTGCGCCACTCGTGACCTGGAGTTCAACGGTGTGACCGTGCCGGCAGCGCATGTCCACGCCGCATTCATGGCGGCGCTGGGCTTTGCCTACGCCAGCGTAGTATCGACCGACGAATTTCTCGCCACCCGCCAATGAACCCGGAACACTGATCTGCAGCCATGAAAAAACCCGCAGCGTGCTGACGTTGCGGGTTTTATGGCTTTCGCCGATTACGACAGTTCGGTCGAGCGGGCTGGCGTTTCTGCTGAATGCTTTTGCTTGACCACCTCGGACGCCCCGATCCGGGCCATGCGTCTGCGGGAAATCTCAGCACCGCGGCGGCGCAACGGGGTTTCAACGAACCGGTAGTTCAATTCACTGCACACCACCATGATCGCAAACGAGGTCAGCAGCAGTTCGACGGTAAACTCCGCGCCCAGCGCCACGCCTCTCTCACTGGCCACACGACTCCAGATTTCGGTGCTCAAGTGGTACGCAAACATGTGGATCACGTACAGGGCGTAGGAGCGTGAGCCGAACCATTGAGCGATTCCGCTGAGGATCGCCGGGCAGTAGATGTAGCCCTTCTGATAACTGGAAAGCCAGACCAGGATCAACGCCGTGATCGCCAGCAGCCCGACCGCAATCGGTGTCGCAATCAACTGACCAGCGATCGCCCCCAGCATGTAGAGCAGGAACAGCGTGACCGCCAGCCGCTTGACCAGGCTGCCGCCAAGCGCAACCGGTTCGATCTCTTTGTACAACGCTGTGCGAGTGAACAGACACAGCAGAATGCCCCACATCATCGCATCGAGGCGGAACGAAAAGAGCATGCCCGCCGGAGCCGCGCCAAACGCGTCACGATTCAGCGGAAATTGCACGGCAATCAACGCGAGCAAAGTGATCACGCGCCAGCGCGTCGAGGTAATCAGCAGCAGAAACAGCGGGAAGATGAAGTAGAACTGCTCCTCCAGCGCCAGGCTCCAGTAGACCGAATTCGGCCCCAGCAGTACGCCGTACTGATTCGCCAGATTACCGGTGAACGTCGCGACGGCAGTGAAGCTGCGCAAGTTGTCGAACCACGACTGAAAGGCATTCGACTGATTGAAGACAATCGAGAACGCCAGCGGGATCAGCACCCACAGCCATGCGGTTGGCAGCAGACGATAAGCGCGCCTGATCCAGAACGACGTTGCAGCGAGGCCGAAGCGGTTCTGCTCACGGTTCTTGTCGAAGTAGTCGAGGTAGGCCTTGCTGACGACGAAACCTGAAATGCAGAAAAACAGATCCACGCCCGACCATGGGGAGTACACGTTGAACAGCTTTTCAAAGAAGGCTGAATGGAACGGCAATAACAACGCGCTGTGTGCCAGCACCGTCATCAGGATCGCCACACCGCGTAAATACTCGATTTCCTTGTTCTTGCTACTGCTCATCGGTCTCTCTTGTTTTTGTGATTGATCAGGTTGCCTGGGGCGGGAAACCGGATCTTGCAATCGAAAGTGCCGGACGGATCATGGAGCGGCGCGCTGCGGCCAGCAAGACTCCTGGTGAAAATATATCGAGCTGATCGCCGACACCCGCCAGTCAGCTTATGGTCATCAATACCCTTTCAACACTCTCAAAACGACGAAACCCCCGCAATGCGGGGGTTTCGGGTTCAAACCTGTTCAGGGTCAGAACGGGATATCGTCATCAAAGCTGTCGAAATCCGGAGCTGGCTGCGGTGCGGCTTGCTGTGGAGCCGGAGCCTGACGCTGCTGCGGTGCCGACTGCTGCGGGCGTGGAGCCTGCTGGCGTGGCGCTGGAGCGGACTGCTGATAGTTGTTGCCGCCGCCTTGTTGCTCGCCCTGTTGTGGACGGCCACCCAGCAGTTGCATGGTACCTTGCATGTCGACCACGATTTCGGTGGTGTAACGCTTGATGCCGTCTTTTTCCCACTCGCGGGTCTGCAGTTTGCCTTCGATGTAAACCTGCGAGCCTTTACGCAGGTATTCGCCAGCGATTTCTGCAACCTTGCCGAACATCGACACGCGGTGCCATTCGGTCTTTTCGACTTTCTGGCCAGTCTGCTTGTCGGTCCACTGCTCGCTGGTCGCCAGACTCAGGTTGGTCACGGCGTTACCGTTGGGCAGGTAGCGTACTTCGGGATCCTGGCCGCACGTGCCGACCAATATGACTTTGTTAACCCCACGGGCCATAACGTTCTCCTAGGCTTCGCACGCATTCTGCGCCGGGTTGTTCACCAGGCGTTCGAGAGTGGTGCGATCCAATAGTTCGGTGTCCAATTTGATGTAAATCGCCGCTTCTTCCGCAACGATCACTGCATCTGTTACCCCTACAAGGGCCTTGAGGCGCTCGACCAGACCAGCTTCGCGAATCGCTTCAGGCGACAACGGCAAACGCAGGCTTGTCACGTAGGGAGGTTCGCGCATGGTAACAGCAAAGGCCAGCCAAAGTGCAGCCAGCCCGGCACATCCGAGGAACACAACCGACAGACCGCCATGCTGAAACATCCAGCCGCCGAGTATCCCGCCGAGTGCCGAACCGAGGAACTGACTGGTGGAGTACACGCCCATCGCCGTGCCTTTGCCACCCGCCGGTGAAACCTTGCTGATCAGCGACGGCAGTGAAGCTTCCAGCAGATTGAACGCGGTAAAGAACACCACCGTCCCGATCACCAGAGCCCGCAAGCTGTCGCCGAACTGCCAGAAGAATAGCTCAGTGAGCATCAACGTCATGACGGCGCCGAGCAAAACTCGTTTCATTTTGCGTCGCTTCTCGCCATAGATGATGAACGGGATCATGGCAAAGAACGAAATCAGCAGCGCGGTCAAGTAGACCCACCAGTGCTGCTCCTTGGGCAGGCCGGCCTTTTCCACCAGTGCCAGCGGCAGCGCGACGAAGCTCGACATCAACATCGCATGTAACACAAAGATGCCCAGATCGAGGCGCAGCAGATCCGGATGCTTGAGCGTCGGCAGCAACGCCTGACGCGCTACACCGGACTCACGATGCTGCAACGGCCCGGTGGATTTCGGCACCATGAACATCACGATCACGATCCCGATCAGCGCCATAGCGCCGGTGGCGAGGAACAGTCCGGACAGACCGAACGCACGGGTCAGCAACGGCCCGACCACCATGGCCACCGCGAACGACAGGCCGATGGTCATGCCGATCATCGCCATCGCTTTGGTGCGGTGTTGTTCGCGGGTCAGGTCGGAAAGCAGCGCCATCACCGCAGCGGAAATCGCGCCGGCGCCTTGCAGAATGCGGCCGGCGATCACGCCCCAGATCGAATCGGCCTGCGAGGCAAGCACGCTGCCGAGGGCGAAGACGATCAAACCAAGATAGATAACCGGTCGCCGGCCGATACGGTCGGAAATGACCCCGAACGGAATCTGGAAAAGTGCCTGGGTCAAGCCGTAAGCGCCAATCGCCAGCCCGATCAGGGCCGGGGTCGCTCCCGCCAGATCCATGCCATAGGTCGCCAGTACCGGCAACACCATGAACATGCCCAGCATACGGAAGGCGAACACCAAGGCCAGACCGCTCGCTGCGCGGGTCTCGCTGCCACTCATGCGTTCGCTGTGGGGATCGTGCATGGAAAAACCTCGTGTGAACCGGCGGCGATTCTACCAGTCCCATCGAAAGACAGGGTATATCGCGACGCTTTGCCGCGTGCAGATGAAACACTCTTCATGTGTGGCAATTCACTGCTTGTTTGATAGTGTGCATCCATCCAGTATTTGCCCGTATACTCCTACGTTTTCGACGCCCGCCGAGCGAGGCCACTTTGGACAAGATCCTGATACGTGGGGCCCGTACCCACAACCTGAAGAACATCGACCTGACCCTGCCACGGGACAAACTGATCGTCATCACCGGCCTGTCCGGATCCGGCAAGTCGTCCCTGGCCTTTGACACGCTTTACGCCGAAGGTCAGCGCCGCTATGTCGAATCGCTGTCGGCCTATGCCCGGCAGTTTCTGTCGATGATGGAAAAACCTGACGTCGACACCATTGAAGGCCTGTCGCCGGCAATCTCCATCGAGCAGAAATCGACCTCGCACAACCCGCGCTCCACAGTCGGCACCATCACCGAAATCTACGACTACTTGCGCCTGCTTTACGCACGCGTCGGTACGCCGCGCTGCCCGGATCACGACATTCCGCTGGAAGCCCAGACCGTCAGCCAGATGGTCGACCTGGTGCTGGCCCAGCCTGAAGGCAGCAAACTGATGCTGCTGGCGCCGGTGATCCGCGAGCGCAAAGGCGAGCACCTTTCAGTGTTCGAAGAACTGCGCGCTCAAGGCTTCGTCCGTGCCCGGGTAAACGGTCGCATCTGCGAGCTCGACGAACTGCCGAAGCTGGATAAACAGAAGAAGCATTCGATTGATGTGATCGTCGACCGCTTCAAGGTCCGCGCCGACCTGCAGCAGCGTCTGGCTGAATCCTTCGAGACCGCCCTGAAACTGGCGGATGGCATCGCCCTCGTGGCACCGATGGACGACGAGCAGGGCGAAGAGATGATCTTCTCCGCGCGCTTCGCCTGCCCGATCTGCGGCCATGCGATCAGCGAGCTGGAACCCAAGCTGTTTTCTTTCAACAACCCGGCCGGCGCCTGCCCGACTTGCGATGGTCTGGGGGTTAAACAGTTCTTCGACATCAAGCGTCTGGTCAACGGTGATCTGACGCTGGCCGAGGGCGCGATTCGCGGTTGGGATCGGCGCAACGTGTATTACTTCCAGATGCTTGGCTCGCTGGCCTCGCACTACGGCTTCAGCCTGGAAAAACCGTTCAATGAACTGCCCGCCGATCAGCAGAAGTTCATCCTGCACGGCAGCGGTTCGCAGAACGTGGACTTCAAATACCTCAACGACCGCGGCGACATTGTTAAACGCTCGCACCCGTTCGAAGGCATCGTGCCGAATCTGGAACGTCGTTACCGCGAAACCGAGTCGGCGAGCGTGCGCGAAGAACTGGCCAAGTTCCTCAGCCATCAGGCCTGTCCGGATTGCCGTGGCACTCGCCTGCGTCGCGAGGCGCGGCACGTCTGGGTCGGCGAGAAGACGCTGCCAGCGGTGACCAACCTGCCCATCGGCGATGCCTGCGTGTATTTCGGCGAGCTGAAATTGACTGGTCGCCGGGGCGAAATCGCCGACAAGATTCTCAAGGAAATCCGCGAGCGCCTGCAATTTCTGGTTAACGTCGGTCTCGACTATCTGTCGCTGGATCGCAGTGCCGACACGCTGTCGGGTGGTGAAGCGCAGCGGATTCGCTTGGCCAGCCAGATCGGCGCGGGTCTGGTCGGGGTTTTGTACATCCTCGACGAGCCGTCGATTGGTCTGCACCAACGCGATAACGACCGTCTGCTCGGCACCCTCAAGCACCTGCGCGATATAGGCAACACCGTGATCGTGGTCGAGCACGACGAGGACGCGATTCGCCTCGCCGACTACGTGGTGGATATCGGCCCGGGTGCCGGTGTGCACGGCGGACGGATTGTGGCGGAAGGTACGCCGGCCGAAGTCATGGCGCATCCGGACTCCCTGACGGGTAAATATCTGTCAGGCCGGGTCAAGATCGCCGTGCCAGCCAAGCGCACGCCGCGCAACAAGAAGCTGACGCTGTCGCTCAAAGGCGCACGAGGCAACAACCTGCGCAATGTCGATCTGGAAATTCCGATTGGTTTGCTGACCTGCGTAACCGGCGTGTCCGGCTCGGGCAAATCGACGCTGATCAACAACACGTTGTTCCCGCTTAGCGCCACGGCTCTCAATGGCGCGACCACGCTCGAAGCGGCAGCGCATGACAGCATCAAAGGTCTTGAACATCTGGACAAGGTCGTCGACATCGACCAGAGCCCGATCGGCCGGACGCCGCGCTCCAACCCGGCGACCTATACCGGTTTGTTCACGCCTATTCGTGAGCTGTTTGCTGGTGTGCCCGAGTCACGTTCACGCGGTTACGGTCCAGGGCGTTTCTCGTTCAACGTCAAGGGCGGTCGCTGCGAGGCTTGCCAGGGCGACGGTCTGATCAAGGTGGAGATGCACTTCCTGCCGGACATCTACGTGCCGTGCGACGTGTGCAAGAGCAAGCGCTACAACCGCGAAACCCTTGAGATCAAGTACAAGGGCAAGAACATCCACGAAACCCTCGAGATGACGATCGAGGAAGCGCGGGAGTTCTTCGATGCGGTGCCGGCACTGGCGCGCAAGCTGCAAACGCTGATGGATGTAGGTTTGTCGTACATCAAGCTGGGGCAGTCGGCGACGACGCTGTCCGGTGGCGAGGCGCAGCGGGTCAAGTTGTCTCGCGAGCTGTCCAAGCGCGATACCGGCAAGACGCTGTACATCCTCGATGAGCCGACTACCGGTCTGCACTTCGCGGACATTCAGCAACTGCTCGATGTTCTGCATCGTCTGCGCGACCACGGCAACACAGTGGTGGTGATCGAGCACAACCTTGACGTGATCAAGACTGCCGACTGGTTGGTAGATCTTGGTCCTGAGGGTGGCTCCAAGGGTGGACAGATCATTGCGGTCGGTACGCCGGAAGAAGTGGCCGAGATGAAGCAGTCTCACACTGGTTTCTATCTCAAGCCGCTGCTGATCCGCGATCGCGACTGATCGCCGAACATGAAAAAGCCCCGGTCACTTCATCAGTGGCCGGGGCTTTTTTACATCTGTAGCAATCAGGACGCGTGGGATTGCAGGTAGTTCTGCAGACCGATCAACTTGATCAGGCCCAACTGCTTTTCCAGCCAGTAGGTGTGATCTTCTTCGGTATCGTTCAGCTGAACCCGCAGGATCTCGCGGCTGACGTAATCTTTGTGCAGCTCGCATAGCTCGATGCCTTTGCACAGCGCGGCGCGAACTTTGTATTCGAGGCGCAGGTCCGTTTCCAGCATCTCCGGCACCGTGGTGCCGACATCAAGATCATCCGGACGCATGCGCGGGGTGCCTTCGAGCATCAGGATCCGGCGCATCAGGGCGTCAGCGTGCTGCGCCTCTTCTTCCATCTCGTGGTTGATTCGTTCATAGAGCTTGGTGAAACCCCAGTCCTCATACATCCGCGAATGAACGAAATATTGGTCACGCGCGGCCAGTTCGCCGGTCAGCAACGTGTTGAGGTAATCGATAACGTCTGGGTGGCCTTGCATCGCCCTACATCTCCCTGCTTGAAAGTCTGTAGTTTGAACCAAGCTGACTGCAAGGTCACTCTCCAAGCGCAATAAAAGCGAAGATATTCCGAGAAAAGAGGCCTAAATAACGCAAAAACCGCCCAAATGAGGGCGGTTCTGCTTCTCGTTTAGACTTCGTTAAGCTGTACGTTGAGCAGCTTTGCGATTGCTTCTCCATACGCCGCATCGGCTTTGTAGAAATGCTGCAACTGGCGGTCGACTACATCACTCGATACACCCGACATTGCTCCGGCGATGTTGCTCACCAGTAACGCTTTCTGCTCGTCGTTCATCAGACGGAACAGCGCACCGGCGTGGCTGTAGTAATCGGTGTCTTCGCGGTGGTCGTAGCGATCAGCGTTGCCGCTCAAGGCCAATGCCGGCTCAGCGTAGTGCGGAGCTTGTTTCGGCGATTCGATGTAGCTGTTCGGCTCGTAGTTGGGTGCGGCGCCACCATTACTGCCAAACGCCATGGAACCATCGCGCTGGTAAGTGTTGACCGGGCTGCGCGGCGCGTTCACCGGCAATTGCTGGTGATTGGTGCCAATGCGGTAGCGATGAGCATCCGCGTAAGCGAATACGCGACCTTGCAGCATCCGGTCCGGCGACAGGCCAACACCTGGCACCATATTGCTTGGGCCGAATGCGGCTTGCTCGACTTCCGCGAAGTAGTTGAGCGGATTGCGATTGAGCTCCAGCTCACCAACTTCGATCAGCGGGAATTCCTTCTGCGACCAGGTTTTGGTTACGTCGAATGGGTTTTCGTAATGCGCCGCGGCTTGAGCCTCAGTCATGATCTGAATGCATACACGCCATTTCGGGAAATCGCCGCGCTCAATGGCTTCGAACAGATCGCGCTGGGCGTAATCCGGGTCAGTGCCTGCGATGCGTGCAGCATCTGCGGGTGCGAGATTCTTGATCCCCTGTTTGGTCTTGTAGTGCCACTTGACCCAATGACGCTCGCCTTGCGCGCTGATCAGGCTGTAGGTGTGACTGCCGAAGCCGTGCATATGGCGGTAGCCGTCAGGAATGCCGCGATCAGAGAACAGAATCGTGACCTGGTGCAGCGCTTCGGGCGAGTGCGACCAGAAGTCCCACATCATCTGCGCACTTTTCAGGTTGCTTTGCGGCAGACGTTTTTGCGTGTGGATGAAATCCGGGAATTTAAGCGGGTCACGAATGAAGAATACTGGCGTGTTGTTGCCAACGATGTCCCAGTTGCCTTCTTCGGTGTAGAACTTCAGCGCAAAGCCGCGTGGATCGCGCTCGGTATCAGCCGAACCACGCTCGCCGCCTACGGTAGAAAAGCGCAGGAAGGTGGGAGTCTGTTTGCCAACAGCCGAAAACAGTTTGGCGCTGGTGTACTGAGAGATGTCATTGGTAACGGTGAAAGTACCGTAAGCGCCCGAGCCTTTGGCGTGTACACGGCGCTCTGGAATGTTTTCACGGTTGAAGTGGGCAAGCTTCTCGAGCAGATGAAAATCGTCGAGGAGCAGCGGGCCACGTGGACCGGCGGAACGGGAATTCTGGTTATCAGCGACAGGCGCGCCACTGGCGGTCGTAAGCGTCTTGTTTTGGCTCATGCGATCTTCTTCCTCTGTCAGTCTTTGAACTGCCGGCTAATCGGCTTAGTGGGCAGTATTGATCATCAATGCGACACCCACAAATTCATTAACTTGCGGACATCAATAGAAAATTACTAACGATCAAACCACAGACATAGAGTGCAGAACGATGCATGAACAAAGCTTGTATGGGCGACGCATTTCTTGCAGGCACAAAAAACCGGGCACTAGGCCCGGTTCTTCGTTTCAGACTGACGTCTTACTCAGCGGATACAGCTTCACCGCCGGTAGCACGATCAACCAACTCGACGTACGCCATAGGCGCGTTGTCGCCAGTGCGGAAACCGCACTTGAGGATGCGCAGGTAGCCACCCTCACGGGTAGCGTAACGCTTGCCCAGGTCGTTGAAGAGCTTACCAACGATAGCTTTCGAGCGAGTACGGTCGAAAGCCAGACGGCGGTTAGCCAGGCTGTCTGTCTTGGCCAGAGTGATCAGCGGCTCAGCAACGCGACGCAGTTCTTTGGCTTTTGGCAGAGTAGTTTTGATCAGCTCGTGCTCGAACAGCGACACCGCCATGTTTTGAAACATGGCCTTGCGGTGCGAGCTGGTGCGGCTCAGGTGACGACCACTTTTACGATGACGCATGGTTCATTCCTTACCAAACACTACGTTCGGTGATTACGACGATCAGGCAGTCGCCTTGTCGTCCTTCTTAAGACTTGCAGGCGGCCAGTTGTCGAGGCGCATGCCGAGGGACAGACCGCGGGAGGCTAGAACGTCCTTGATTTCAGTCAAGGATTTCTTGCCAAGGTTCGGAGTCTTCAACAGCTCTACTTCGGTACGCTGAATCAGGTCACCGATGTAGTAGATGTTTTCCGCCTTAAGGCAGTTAGCCGAACGTACAGTCAGTTCCAGATCGTCAACCGGGCGAAGCAGGATCGGATCGATCTCGTCTTCCTGCTCGACAACCACTGGCTCACTGTCACCTTTGAGGTCGACGAACGCAGCCAACTGCTGTTGCAGAATGGTTGCAGCGCGGCGAATTGCCTCTTCAGGATCCAGAGTACCGTTGGTTTCCAGATCAATAACCAGCTTGTCCAGGTTAGTGCGCTGCTCGACACGGGCGTTTTCCACCACGTATGCGATACGGCGAACCGGGCTGAACGAAGAGTCAAGCTGCAAGCGACCGATGCTGCGGCTTTCGTCTTCATCGCTCTGACGCGAGTCTGCTGGTTCATAACCACGACCACGAGCTACGGTGAGCTTCATGTTCAGGGCGCCGTTAGACGCCAGGTTAGCGATTACGTGATCGGGATTAACGATCTCGACATCATGATCCAGCTGAATATCGGCAGCGGTAACCACCCCCGAACCCTTCTTCGACAAGGTCAGCGTAACTTCGTCACGACCGTGCAGCTTGATAGCCAGACCTTTAAGGTTCAACAGGATTTCAATTACGTCTTCCTGTACACCTTCGATGGCGCTGTACTCATGGAGTACACCGTCAATCTCGGCCTCGACTACTGCGCAGCCGGGCATTGAGGACAACAGGATGCGTCGCAGCGCGTTGCCCAGGGTGTGGCCAAAACCACGCTCGAGAGGCTCGAGAGTGATCTTGGCGCGGGTTGGACTGACAACCTGCACATCAATGTGGCGGGGTGTCAGGAACTCATTTACCGAAATCTGCATGGATGCACCTATTTTCTAGCCCTTACTTGGAGTAGAGCTCGACAATCAGGCTTTCGTTGATGTCGGCGGACAGATCACTGCGAGCAGGAACGTTCTTGAAAACGCCCGACTTCTTCTCAGTGTCTACTTCTACCCATTCTACGCGGCCACGTTGGGCACACAGATCGAGAGCTTGGACAATGCGAAGTTGGTTTTTTGCTTTCTCGCGAACAGCAACCACGTCGCCAGCACGAACCTGGTACGACGGAACGTTTACGGTCTGACCGTTAACGCTGATCGACTTGTGCGATACCAGCTGACGGGATTCGGCACGAGTCGAACCAAAGCCCATACGGTATACAACGTTGTCCAGACGGCATTCGAGCAGTTGCAGCAGGTTTTCACCGGTTGCACCTTTCTTGCCAGCAGCTTCTTTGTAGTAGCCGCTGAACTGACGCTCGAGAACGCCGTAGATACGACGGACCTTCTGCTTTTCACGCAGTTGGGTGCCGTAATCGGACTGGCGACCGCGGCGTTGGCCGTGGATACCAGGTGCTGCTTCAATGTTGCACTTCGATTCGATCGCGCGCACGCCGCTCTTCAGGAAGAGATCGGTGCCTTCGCGACGAGCGAGTTTGCATTTTGGACCAATGTAACGAGCCATTCTTTACAATCTCCTGGATTACACGCGGCGCTTCTTCGGCGGACGGCACCCGTTGTGCGGGATTGGCGTCACGTCGGTGATGCTGGCGATCTTATAGCCACAGCCGTTCAAAGCACGGACAGCAGACTCACGACCTGGACCTGGACCTTTGACGTTTACGTCGAGGTTTTTCAGGCCATATTCCAGCGCAGCTTGACCAGCACGTTCAGCAGCTACTTGAGCAGCAAACGGAGTGGACTTGCGGGAACCGCGGAAACCCGAACCACCGGAGGTAGCCCAAGAAAGCGCGTTACCTTGACGGTCGGTGATGGTCACGATGGTGTTGTTAAAAGATGCATGGATGTGGGCGATGCCATCAACCACTGTCTTTTTAACTTTTTTACGAGGACGAGCAGCAGGTTTTGCCATGATTAATTTCCTGTCGATTCGCGTGGGCGATTACTTGCGGATCGGCTTACGCGGACCTTTACGGGTACGCGCGTTAGTCTTGGTACGCTGACCGCGCACTGGAAGACCACGACGATGACGCAGACCGCGGTAGCAACCGAGGTCCATCAAACGCTTGATTTTCATGTTGATTTCGCGACGCAGGTCACCTTCAGTGGTGAACTTCGCCACTTCGCCACGCAACTGTTCAATCTGCTCGTCGCTCAGATCTTTGATCTTTGCGGCTGGGTTTACCCCAGTCTCTGCGCAAATTTTCTGCGCAGTAGTGCGACCAACACCATAGATGTAGGTCAGCGAGATAACAGTGTGCTTGTTATCTGGAATGTTAACGCCTGCAATACGGGCCATTCAGTGGGACTCCAATTGACAGCTACCTACGCCCCGGAAGCCAAGAAATAGGGCGCGAGATAATATCGCTGTAATAACAAATAATCAACCCGGCAGCGCACTAGCTGCCGGGCTTCAAGCGGATCACACTCAGCCTTGGCGCTGTTTGTGACGCGGTTCCGCGCTGCAAATTACTCGAACAACACCTTCGCGGCGAATAATCTTGCAGTTACGGCACAGCTTTTTCACCGATGCACGAACTTTCATCACCAACTCCTCGAACCTTATGGGTACTCAGCGCAACATGCCGCTGCCGTAGCCCTTCAGGTTGGCTTTCTTCATCAGGGATTCGTACTGGTGCGAAACGAGGTGCGATTGTACTTGGGACATGAAGTCCATCACAACCACGACGACGATCAGCAACGAGGTCCCGCCAAGGTAGAACGGTACGTTTGCTGCAACCACCAGGAACTGGGGCAACAGACACACGGCCGTCATGTAAAGAGCACCGAACATGGTCAAGCGAGTCAGAACGCCATCAATGTAGCGCGCAGACTGCTCACCTGGACGGATGCCCGGAATAAAGGCACCGGACTTCTTCAGGTTTTCCGCTACGTCTTTCGGATTGAACATCAACGCCGTATAGAAGAAGCAGAAGAAAATAATCCCTGCACTAAACAGCAGAATATTCAACGGCTGACCAGGAGCGATCGACTGCGAGATGTCCTGCAACCAGCCCATACCTTCAGACTGACCAAACCAGGCACCCAACGAAGCCGGGAACAGCAAAATGCTGCTCGCGAAAATAGCCGGAATAACACCGGCCATGTTCACCTTCAGCGGCAAGTGGCTAGTCTGCGCAGCGAAGACCTTGCGGCCCTGCTGACGCTTGGCGTAGTGAACAGCAATACGACGCTGACCACGCTCAATGAACACCACGAAACCGATAATCGCTACTGCCAGCAAACCGATGGCAACCAAAGCGAAGATATTGATATCGCCCTGACGTGCAGACTCGAAAGACTGCCCGATTGCTCTCGGAAGACCGGCGACGATACCCGAAAAAATCAACATCGAGATACCGTTACCTACACCGCGCTCAGTAATCTGCTCACCCAGCCACATCATGAACATCGCACCAGCCACAAACGTGGATACCGCGACGAAATGGAAGCCAAAGTCACCATTGAACGCAACACCCTGCCCCGCCAGACCAATGGACATGCCAATAGCCTGAACAAGAGCGAGGATGACAGTGCCGTAGCGGGTGTACTGGCTAATCTTGCGACGGCCAGCTTCACCTTCCTTCTTCAACTGCTCCAGCTGCGGGCTGACGGCGGTCATCAGTTGCATGATGATCGATGCCGAAATGTACGGCATGATCCCCAGTGCAAAGATGCTCATCCGTTCCAGCGCGCCGCCGGAAAACATGTTGAACAAGCTAAGAATGGTCCCCTCATTCTGTCGAAACAGGTCTGCGAGTCGGTCCGGGTTGATACCTGGAACCGGGATGTGTGCGCCTATTCGGTAGACGATAATCGCCAGGAACAGAAAACGCAGACGAGCCCAAAGTTCAGACATACCGCCTTTGCCGAGCGCAGAGAGAGCACCTTGCTTAGCCATTTATTCCTCGAACTTGCCGCCAGCTGCTTCGATAGCCGAACGCGCACCTTTGGTGGCGCCGATTCCCTTGCCGATAGTGACAGCGCGAGTCACTTCACCGGACAGCATGATTTTCACACGCTGTACGTTGACGTTGATCACGTTGGCATCTTTCAGGGACTGCACGGTAACGATGTCGCCTTCCACTTTAGCCAGCTCGGACAGACGCACTTCTGCGCGGTCCATGGCCTTCAGGGAAACGAAACCGAACTTCGGCAGACGACGATGCAGCGGCTGTTGACCGCCTTCAAAGCCTGGAGCAATGGTGCCACCGGAGCGGGAGGTTTGACCTTTGTGGCCACGGCCACCAGTCTTACCCAAACCGCTACCGATACCACGGCCCGGACGATGCTTTTCGCGACGGGAACCCGGCGCTGGACTCAGATCATTGAGTTTCATCGATTAACCCTCGACACGCAGCATGTAGTAAGCCTTGTTGATCATCCCGCGATTCTCGGGAGTATCCTGGACTTCTACAGTGTGACCGATGCGACGCAGACCCAGACCCTTAACACACAGTTTGTGGTTAGGGATGCGGCCGGTCATGCTTTTGATCAGCGTTACTTTAACGGTAGCCATGATCAGAAGATCTCCTTGACGCTTTTGCCACGCTTGGCGGCAATGGATTCAGGAGATTGCATAGCTTTCAAACCTTTGAAAGTGGCGTGAACCACGTTTACCGGGTTAGTCGAGCCGTAGCACTTGGCCAGAACGTTCTGAACGCCAGCAACTTCGAGGACAGCACGCATAGCGCCGCCAGCGATGATACCGGTACCTTCAGAAGCAGGCTGCATGTACACCTTCGAAGCGCCATGAGCGGACTTCATTGCGTACTGCAGAGTGGTGCCGTTCAGGTCAACTTGGATCATGTTGCGGCGAGCAGCTTCCATTGCCTTCTGGATCGCAGCAGGCACTTCACGTGACTTGCCACGGCCGAAGCCAACGCGCCCTTTACCATCACCAACCACGGTCAACGCGGTGAAAGTGAAGATACGGCCGCCTTTAACGGTTTTGGCTACGCGGTTAACTTGAACCAGCTTCTCAATGTAGCCTTCGTCGCGCTTTTGGTCGTTATTTGACATAACTTAGAACTCCAGCCCAGCTTCACGAGCAGCATCAGCCAGCGCTTTCACGCGGCCGTGGTACTTGAAGCCAGAGCGGTCGAAAGCCACTTGCGAGACGCCAGCGGCCTTAGCACGCGTAGCGACCAGCTGGCCAACCTTTGTGGCCGCGTCGATGTTGCCAGTGGCGCCATCACGCAGTTCTTTATCCAAAGTCGAGGCGCTTGCCAGGACTTTGTTGCCGTCGGCCGAGATGACCTGGGCGTAAATGTGCTGCGACGAGCGGAACACGCAGAGACGCACGACTTCTAGTTCGTGCATTTTCAGGCGTGCTTTGCGAGCGCGACGCAGTCGAGTAACTTTTTTGTCGGTCATTTGCTATGCCCTACTTCTTCTTGGCTTCTTTACGACGGACGACTTCGTCCGCGTAGCGCACACCTTTGCCTTTGTACGGCTCTGGTGGACGGAAGTCGCGGATCTCAGCAGCCACTTGACCTACCAGTTGCTTATCGATGCCCTTGATCAGGATATCGGTCTGGCTAGGAGTCTCAGCGGTGATGCCTTCCGGCAGTTCGTAATCCACTGGGTGCGAGAAGCCAAGGGCCAGGTTCAAAACCGTGCCTTTTGCTTGCGCTTTGTAACCAACACCGACCAGCTGGAGCTTGCGCTCGAAGCCTTGGCTTACGCCTTGGACCATGTTGTTTACCAACGCACGCGTGGTACCGGCCATTGCGCGAGTTTGTTGATCGCCATTGCGAGCAGCGAAACGCAGCTCACCAGCTTCTTCAACGATCTCAACGGACGAATGGATGTTCAGTTCAAGAGTGCCCTTGGCACCCTTCACCGAAAGCTGTTGGCCTGCGAATTTTACTTCGACACCGGCTGGCAGCTTAACGGGGTTCTTAGCGACGCGAGACATGCTTATCCCCCCTTAGAACACAGTGCAAAGAACTTCGCCGCCGACACCGGCAGCGCGCGCAGCACGATCCGTCATCACACCTTTGTTGGTGGAGACGATAGACACGCCAAGACCGCCACGAACTTTCGGCAGATCTTCAACGGACTTGTACTGACGCAAGCCTGGACGACTAACGCGCTTCACTTCTTCGATAACCGGACGGCCTTCGAAGTACTTCAGCGAGATGGACAACGAAGGTTTAGCTTCGGTGGTGATCTGAAAATCCGCGATGTAACCTTCGTCCTTCAGGACTTTTGCTACAGCCACCTTCAACGTGGAAGACGGCATGCTTACAACGGCCTTTTCAGCCATCTGGGCATTACGGATTCGAGTTAGCATGTCCGCTAACGGGTCCTGCATACTCATGGGCTAGACGCTCCTAATACAAAAAAATTAGCCTTGCGGCTACTACTTGTCGCCGAGAACTTCCGGGCAGTAAAAACACGGGCTCAGGCGAGCCGGGTATTCTAGACACACCCCAGAAATGAATCAAGCCCCAAAAGGGGCTTGATTCAAGTTCAAGGCCACCGATGGTCAGGTTCTTGCGAACCCGAGCATCGAAGCTTTGACAGCAATTACCAGCTGGCTTTAACCAGACCTGGTACGTCACCACGCATTGCCGCTTCACGCAGTTTGTTACGGCCAAGGCCGAACTTGCGGTAAACGCCGTGCGGACGACCAGTCAGGCGGCAACGGTTACGCATGCGCGCAGCGCTTGCGTCACGTGGTTGCTTCTGCAGAGCTACTGTAGCTTCCCAACGCGCTTCTGGACTTGCGTTCAGATCGACGATGATAGCTTTCAGCGCTGCACGCTTGGTGGCGTACTTGGCAACGGTGAGCTGACGCTTCAGCTCACGGTTTTTCATGCTCTTCTTGGCCATTTTCCTACTCCAATCAGTTGCGGAACGGGAATTTGAAAGCACGCAGCAGAGCGCGGCCTTCATCATCGTTCTTGGCAGTGGTGGTCAGGGTAATGTCCAGACCGCGGAGAGCATCGATCTTGTCGTAGTCGATTTCCGGGAAAATGATCTGCTCTTTCACGCCCATGCTGTAGTTACCACGACCATCGAAGGACTTGGCATTCAGGCCGCGGAAGTCGCGAACCCGAGGCAGGGAGATCGACAGCAGACGATCCAGGAACTCGTACATACGCTCACGGCGCAGAGTCACCTTGACGCCGATCGGCCATCCTTCACGGACTTTAAAGCCAGCGATGGATTTACGAGCGTAGGTCACAACGACTTTTTGGCCGGTGATCTTTTCCAGGTCAGCAACAGCGTGCTCGATGACTTTTTTGTCGCCGATCGCTTCGCCCAGACCCATGTTCAGGGTGATTTTGGTAACGCGCGGAACTTCCATCACGTTCGAAAGCTTAAGTTCTTCCTTAAGTTTCGGAGCGATTTCCTTCCGGTAAATCTCTTTTAGTCGTGCCATGGTCTTCTACCTAGCAGTGTTCAAGCATCAACCGCTTTTTGGGTCGACTTGAAGACACGAATTTTCTTACCTTCTTCTACTTTGAAACCAACGCGGTCAGCCTTGTTGGTTTCGCCATTGAAGATGGCTACGTTAGAAGCGTGCAGTGGCGCTTCTTTCTCGACGATACCGCCTTGTACGCCCGACATCGGGTTAGGCTTGGTATGACGCTTGACCAGGTTCAGACCACCAACAACCAGACGGTTGTCAGCAAGAACCTTCAGCACCTTACCGCGCTTACCTTTGTCTTTGCCGGCGATCACGATGATCTCGTCGTCACGACGAATCTTTTGCATGTCGGATCTCCTTACAGCACTTCTGGGGCGAGCGAGACGATCTTCATGAACTTCTCAGTACGAAGTTCACGGGTCACTGGCCCAAAGATACGGGTGCCGATCGGCTCTTGCTTGTTGTTCAGAAGAACAGCAGCGTTGCCATCAAAGCGGATAATGGAGCCATCAGCACGACGTACGCCGTGACGAGTGCGGACTACAACAGCAGTCATCACTTGGCCTTTTTTCACTTTACCGCGAGGAATTGCTTCCTTCACGGTAACTTTGATGATGTCACCGATACCAGCGTAACGACGATGGGAGCCACCCAGCACCTTGATGCACATAACGCGGCGTGCGCCGCTGTTATCGGCCACATCGAGCATGGATTGAGTCTGAATCATATAATTTCTCCGACCCCTAGTCCTTAGACTTCCACAGCGCGTTCGAGAACATCAACCAGCGCCCAAGACTTGGTCTTGGCCATCGGACGAGTTTCACGAATAGTGACTTTGTCGCCGATGTGGCACTGATTGGTTTCGTCGTGCGCGTGCAGCTTAGTCGAACGCTTAACGTATTTACCGTAGATCGGGTGCTTAACGCGACGCTCGATCAGAACGGTGATGGTTTTGTCCATCTTGTCGCTGACAACACGGCCAGTCAGCGTACGGACAGTTTTTTCGGCTTCAGCCATGATCACTTACCTGCCTGCTGGTTGAGCACAGTCTTCACGCGAGCGATGTCACGTTTAACTTGCGAGAGCAGATGAGACTGCCCCAACTGGCCAGTTGCTTTCTGCATACGCAGATTGAACTGGTCGCGCAGCAGGCCGAGCAGTTGCTCGTTCAGCTGCTGTGCGGATTTTTCACGAAGTTCATTCGCTTTCATCACATCACCGTCCGTTTAACAAAGGCGGTGGCGAGCGGCAGCTTTGCAGCAGCCAGGGCAAAAGCCTCACGCGCCAGCTCTTCAGTTACGCCCTCGATTTCATACAGGACTTTACCTGGCTGAATCTGGGCAACCCAGTATTCCACGTTACCCTTACCTTTACCCATCCGAACCTCGAGAGGCTTTTTGGAGATCGGCTTGTCCGGGAATACACGGATCCAGATCTTGCCGCCACGTTTAACGTGACGGGTCAGAGCACGACGCGCTGATTCGATCTGACGAGCGGTGAGACGACCACGAGCTACAGACTTCAGCGCGAACTCGCCGAAGCTGACTTTGCTACCGCGCTGAGCCAGACCACGGTTGTGGCCTGTCATCTGCTTGCGGAACTTCGTACGCTTAGGTTGCAACATTTGGCGTACCCCTTACTTAGCAGCTTTTTTACGAGGCGCTGGTGCTTGTGGTTTCAGTTCTTCTTGGCGACCACCAATTACTTCGCCTTTGAAGATCCAAACCTTTACACCGATCACACCGTAAGTGGTGTGAGCTTCGTAGTTGGCATAGTCGATGTCGGCACGCAGGGTGTGCAGTGGCACACGACCTTCGCGATACCATTCAGTACGTGCGATTTCAGCACCGCCGAGACGACCGCTCACTTGGATTTTGATGCCTTTGGCACCAATGCGCATGGCGTTCTGTACAGCGCGCTTCATAGCGCGACGGAACATTACGCGACGCTCCAGCTGCTGAGCTACGCTCTGCGCAACCAGCATACCGTCGAGCTCCGGCTTACGGATCTCTTCGATATTGATGTGCACAGGCACACCCATTTGCTTGGTCAGGTCCTGACGCAGTTTCTCAACATCTTCACCTTTCTTCCCGATAACGATACCTGGACGAGCGGTGTGGATGGTGATACGTGCAGTTTGCGCCGGACGATGGATATCGATACGGCTTACGGACGCGCTTTTTAGTTTGTCTTGGAGATACTCACGCACCTTCAGATCAGCGAACAAATAGTCCGCATAAGTCCGACCGTCTGCGTACCAGACGGAGGTGTGCTCCTTGACGATTCCCAGGCGAATGCCAATGGGATGTACTTTCTGACCCATCTCTTCGACTCCGTTACTTGTCAGCAACCTTGACAGTGATATGGCAAGACCGCTTGACGATGCGATCAGCACGGCCTTTGGCACGTGGCATGATGCGCTTCAGCGAACGCCCTTCGTTGACGAAAACGGTGCTGACCTTAAGGTCATCAACGTCTGCGCCTTCGTTATGCTCGGCGTTGGCTACGGCCGACTCCAGCACTTTCTTCATGATCTCGGCGGCTTTCTTACTGCTGAAAGCCAACAAGTTGAGCGCTTCGCCCACCTTCTTCCCGCGAATCTGGTCGGCGACCAAGCGGGCTTTCTGGGCGGAGATTCGAGCGCCCGACAACTTAGCGGCTACTTCCATTTCCTAACCCCTTAACGCTTGGCTTTCTTGTCTGCCACGTGCCCACGATAAGTGCGGGTACCGGCAAACTCGCCCAGTTTGTGGCCGACCATGTCTTCGTTAACGAGAACTGGGACGTGTTGACGACCGTTGTGTACTGCGATGGTCAGACCGACCATTTGTGGCAGGATCATCGAACGACGCGACCAAGTCTTAATTGGTTTGCGATCGTTCTTTTCCGCCGCCACTTCGATCTTCTTCAGTAGGTGAAGATCAATAAAAGGACCTTTTTTCAGAGAACGTGGCACTGTCGTATCCCTCTATTTACTTGCGACGACGGACGATCATTTTGTCGGTACGCTTATTACCACGAGTCTTCGCGCCCTTAGTCGGGAAGCCCCATGGCGATACCGGATGACGACCACCAGAGGTACGACCTTCACCACCACCATGTGGGTGGTCAACCGGGTTCATGGCAACACCACGAACGGTTGGGCGAACGCCACGCCAGCGTTTGGCACCAGCTTTACCCAGCGAACGCAGGCTATGCTCGGAGTTCGAGACTTCGCCCAAGGTCGCACGGCATTCAGCCAGTACTTTACGCATTTCACCGGAACGCAGACGCAGGGTCACGTACACACCTTCACGAGCGATCAGCTGAGCCGAAGCACCAGCGGAACGAGCGATCTGTGCGCCTTTACCTGGCTTCAATTCGATGCCGTGTACGGTGCTACCAACTGGAATGCTGCGCAGTTGCAACTGGTTGCCCGGCTTGATCGGAGCCAAAGCACCCGAAATCAGCTGGTCGCCAGCGCTCACGCCTTTAGGGGCGATGATGTAACGGCGTTCGCCGTCTGCGTACAACATAAGAGCAATGTGAGCAGTACGGTTTGGATCGTATTCAATGCGCTCAACAGTGGCTGGAATGCCATCTTTGTCGTTGCGACGGAAATCGACCATACGATAATGCTGCTTGTGGCCACCACCGATGTGACGAGTGGTAATGCGACCATTGTTGTTACGACCACCAGTCTTCGATTTTTTCTCGAGCAGCGGTGCGTGAGGAGCGCCTTTATGCAGCTCCTGGTTGACCACCTTGACCACAAAACGGCGGCCAGGGGAAGTCGGTTTGCATTTAACGATTGCCATGATGCACCCCTTCCTTACTCAGCACTGCTGCTGAAATCGAGATCTTGGCCTGGCTGAAGGGAGATAACTGCCTTCTTCCAGTCATTACGCTTGCCCAGACCGCGAGCTGTGCGCTTGCTTTTACCCAGAACGTTCAGGGTAGTAACACGCTCAACTTTCACGCTGAACAGGCTTTCGACGGCCTTCTTGATTTCCAGCTTGGTTGCGTCAGTTGCAACCTTGAAAACGAACTGGCCTTTCTTGTCAGCCAGAACCGTAGCCTTCTCGGAAACGTGCGGGCCAAGCAGAACTTTAAATACGCGTTCCTGGTTCATCCCAGCAGCTCCTCGAATTTCTTCACGGCCGACACGGTGATCAACACCTTGTCGTATGCGATCAGACTAACTGGATCGGAACCTTGCACGTCACGTACATCAACGTGTGGCAGGTTGCGAGCAGCCAGGTACAGGTTCTGATCAACAGCGTCGGACACGATCAGAACGTCGGTCAGACTCATGTTGTTCAGTTTGCCCAGCAGGTCTTTGGTTTTCGGCGACTCAACGGCGAAATCCTGAACCACGACCAGACGATCAGTACGCACCAGCTCAGCAAGGATGGAACGCATTGCTGCGCGATACATCTTCTTGTTCAGCTTCTGGGAGTGATCCTGTGGACGAGCTGCGAAAGTGGTACCGCCGCCGCGCCAGATTGGGCTACGGATAGTACCGGCACGAGCACGGCCAGTACCTTTCTGACGCCAAGGGCGCTTACCGCCACCACGAACGTCGGAACGGGTCTTTTGCTGCTTGCTACCCTGACGGCCGCCGGCCATGTAGGCCACGACTGCTTGGTGAACCAGCGTCTCATTGAACTCGCCGCCAAACGTCAGTTCGGAAACTTCGATCGCTTGAGCGTCATTTACATTTAATTGCATGTCAGCTTCCCCTTAACCGCGAGCCTTGGCTGCCGGACGTACAACCAGGTTGCCGCCAGTAGCGCCAGGAACAGCACCCTTGACCAACAACAGATTGCGTTCAGCGTCCACGCGCACTACTTCCAGGGACTGCACGGTCACGCGCTCAGCGCCCATATGACCGGACATTTTTTTGCCCTTGAATACACGACCAGGAGTCTGGCACTGGCCGATAGAGCCCGGGACGCGGTGGGACACGGAGTTACCGTGGGTATTATCTTGCCCGCGGAAGTTCCAACGCTTGATCGTACCCTGGAAGCCTTTACCTTTGGACTGACCAGTTACATCAACCAGTTGACCAGCAGCGAAGATTTCAGCGTTGATCAGATCGCCAGCCTGGTACTCGCCTTCTTCAAGGCGGAACTCCATGACGGTACGACCAGCGGCAACGTTCGCCTTAGCGAAGTGGCCAGCCTGAGCAGCTGTTACACGGGAAGCACGACGCTCGCCGACAGTGACTTGCACTGCACGATAGCCATCGGTCTCTTCAGTTTTGAACTGGGTGACGCGATTCGGCTCGATCTCAATGACCGTAACCGGAATGGAGACACCTTCTTCGGTGAAAATACGGGTCATACCGCATTTACGACCGACTACACCAATAGTCATGTTGTAAACCTCATGAGTGTACGGGGCTTTCACCCGCTATGGCCGCCCATTTCAGAGCGTTACACGACTAAGACCGAGTCTTAGCCGAGGCTGATCTGCACTTCCACACCGGCCGCAAGATCAAGCTTCATAAGCGCATCAACGGTTTTATCCGTTGGCTGGACGATGTCCAGAACGCGCTTATGAGTACGGATCTCGTACTGGTCACGCGCGTCTTTGTTGACGTGCGGGGAGACCAGAACGGTGAACCGCTCTTTACGGGTAGGCAGTGGAATTGGACCACGCACTTGAGCACCAGTACGTTTCGCGGTTTCCACGATTTCCTGGGTGGATTGGTCGATCAGGCGATGGTCAAAGGCCTTCAACCTGATACGGATTTGCTGATTTTGCATTGGATTTCAGACTCCGGCTGCTATTCCCACCGAGCGCAATACGCCCGTTAAAAGGAGGCGCAATTCTATAGACGCCCCGAATAGGTGTCAACCCAATAAAAAAAGCCCCCGCTAAGCGGAGGCTTTCTTCAACTCATCATTACTAACTCAAAAAGAGTTAGGCGATGATTTTGGCTACGACGCCAGCGCCGACGGTACGACCGCCTTCACGAATAGCGAAACGCAGACCGTCTTCCATTGCGATGGTCTTGATCAGGGTGACAACCATTTTGATGTTGTCGCCTGGCATTACCATTTCAACGCCTTCCGGCAGTTCGCAGTTACCGGTCACGTCAGTGGTCCGGAAGTAGAACTGTGGACGGTAGCCTTTGAAGAACGGAGTGTGACGACCGCCTTCTTCTTTGCTCAACACGTACACTTCAGCTTCGAAGGTAGTGTGCGGCTTAACCGAACCTGGCTTGACCAGAACCTGGCCACGCTCTACGTCGTCACGCTTGGTGCCGCGCAGCAGCACGCCGCAGTTCTCGCCAGCACGACCTTCGTCGAGCAGCTTACGGAACATTTCAACACCGGTGCAGGTGGTGACGGTAGTGTCACGCAGACCAACGATTTCCAGTGGATCCTGAACCTTGACGATACCGCGCTCGATACGGCCAGTTACAACAGTACCGCGACCGGAGATCGAGAATACGTCTTCGATTGGCATCAGGAACGGCTTGTCGATAACACGAACTGGATCTGGAATGTAGCTGTCCAGAGTCTCAACCAGTTTACGAACGGCAGTGGTGCCCATTTCGTTGTCGTCTTTGCCTTCCAGAGCCATACGAGCCGAACCGATGATGATCGGAGTGTCGTCGCCTGGGAAGTCATAGGTGGACAGCAGGTCGCGAACTTCCATCTCAACCAGTTCCAGCAGCTCAGCGTCGTCTACCAGGTCAGCCTTGTTCAGGAAGACCACGATGTACGGAACGCCAACCTGGCGGGACAGCAGGATGTGCTCACGGGTTTGTGGCATCGGACCATCAGCGGCCGAGCAAACCAGGATTGCGCCGTCCATCTGGGCAGCACCGGTGATCATGTTCTTCACATAGTCAGCGTGACCTGGGCAGTCAACGTGAGCGTAGTGACGGATCAGCGAGTTGTATTCAACGTGCGCGGTGTTGATGGTGATACCACGAGCTTTCTCTTCTGGTGCGCTGTCGATCTTGTCGAAGTCAACGATTGCCGAACCGAAAACTTCGGAGCAAACGCGAGTCAGAGCAGCAGTCAGAGTGGTTTTACCGTGGTCAACGTGACCGATGGTGCCAACGTTGACGTGCGGTAGGGAACGATCAAATTTTTCTTTAGCCACGACAATTAACTCCTAGCCTAAAGGGGCTGAATCAGCCTTGTTTTTTGGTAACAGACTCGACGATGTGCGACGGGGCTGTATCGTATTTTTTGAATTCCATAGAGTAGCTTGCGCGACCCTGAGACATGGAACGAACGTCGGTCGCGTAACCGAACATTTCACCCAGCGGAACTTCCGCGCGGATTACTTTGCCGGAGACCGTGTCTTCCATACCCTGGATCATGCCGCGACGACGGTTAAGGTCGCCCATCACATCACCCATATAGTCTTCAGGCGTAACAACCTCTACCGCCATGATCGGCTCGAGCAACTCACCACCACCCTTCTGGGCCAGTTGCTTGGTCGCCATGGAAGCAGCCACTTTAAACGCCATCTCGTTGGAGTCGACGTCGTGGTAAGAACCATCGAACACGGTAGCCTTCAGGCCGATCAGCGGATAGCCGGCAACTACGCCGTTCTTCATCTGCTCTTCGATACCCTTCTGGATAGCCGGGATGTATTCCTTAGGAACCACACCACCTACTACTTCGTTCACGAATTGCAGACCTTCCTGACCTTCGTCAGCAGGAGCAAAACGGATCCAGCAGTGACCGAACTGGCCACGACCGCCGGACTGACGAACGAACTTGCCTTCGATTTCGCAGTTCTTCGTGATGCGCTCACGATAGGAAACCTGAGGCTTGCCGATGTTGGCTTCGACGTTGAACTCACGGCGCATCCGGTCAACCAGGATGTCCAGGTGCAGCTCGCCCATGCCGGAGATGATCGTTTGACCAGTCTCTTCATCAGTTTTAACGCGGAAAGATGGATCTTCCTGAGCAAGCTTGCCCAGAGCGATACCCATTTTTTCCTGGTCATCCTTGGTCTTAGGCTCTACGGCAACCGAAATAACCGGCTCCGGGAAGTCCATACGAACGAGGATGATTGGCTTGTCAGCGTTGCACAAGGTTTCACCAGTGGTGACGTCCTTCATGCCGATCAGGGCCGCGATGTCGCCAGCGCGTACTTCCTTGATCTCTTCACGGGCGTTTGCGTGCATTTGCACCATACGACCCACGCGCTCTTTCTTGCCTTTAACCGAGTTGATCACGCCGTCGCCGGAGTTCAACACGCCCGAGTAAACACGGACGAAGGTCAAAGTACCCACGAATGGGTCGGTAGCGATCTTGAACGCCAGAGCCGAGAACGGCTCCGCATCGTCTGCATGACGCTCCAGCTCGATTTCCTCGTTATCAGGGTCAGTACCCTTGATAGCAGGAATGTCGGTTGGCGCAGGCAGGTAGTCGATAACGGCGTCGAGAACCAGGGGAACACCCTTGTTCTTGAAGGAAGAACCGCAAACAGCCAAGACGATTTCGCCAGCGATAGTACGCTGACGCAGAGCGGCCTTGATTTCCTCGATGGTGAGTTCTTCACCTTCAAGGTACTTGTTCATCAGGTCTTCATTGGCTTCGGCAGCAGCCTGAACCATGTTGTCGCGCCATTCGGCAGCCAATTCCTGCATATCTTCAGGAACAGGCTTACGAACAGGAACCATACCCTTGTCGGAATCGTTCCAGTACACAGCTTCCATGTTGATCAGATCGATCTGACCCTGGAAGTTGTCTTCTGCACCGATAGCCAACTGGATTGGCACTGGCGTGTGACCCAGACGCTTTTTGATCTGTTCGATCACGCGCAGGAAGTTCGCACCAGCACGGTCCATCTTGTTTACGTAAACAAGACGTGGAACGCCGTATTTGTTGGCTTGACGCCATACGGTTTCCGACTGAGGCTCAACACCCGAAGTACCGCAGAACACAACGACCGCGCCGTCGAGTACGCGCAGGGAACGTTCAACTTCAATAGTGAAGTCTACGTGGCCCGGGGTATCGATTACGTTGAAGCGATGCTCGTCTTTGTACTGCTTGGCAGAACCTTTCCAGAAGGCGGTAATGGCAGCAGAAGTAATGGTAATACCACGCTCCTGCTCCTGAACCATCCAGTCTGTGGTCGCGGCGCCGTCATGCACCTCGCCCATTTTGTGACTTTTGCCGGTGTAAAAAAGGACGCGCTCGGTGGTGGTGGTTTTACCAGCATCCACGTGAGCGACGATACCGATGTTACGGTAGCGACTAATCGGAGTAGTACGAGCCATAAAGCCCTCGCAAAATTAGTGAAGCTAAAATTAGAAGCGGTAGTGCGAGAAAGCTTTGTTGGCTTCTGCCATACGGTGCACGTCTTCACGCTTCTTAACAGCAGCACCTTTACCTTCAGCAGCATCCAGCAGCTCGCCAGCCAAGCGCAGAGCCATAGACTTCTCGCCACGCTTACGTGCGAAGTCTACCAACCAGCGCATTGCCAGAGCGTTACGACGGGACGGACGAACTTCGACCGGAACCTGGTAAGTAGCACCACCAACGCGGCGCGACTTCACTTCGACCAGCGGAGCGATGGCGTCGAGTGCTTTCTCGAAGAGTTCCAGGGGATCGGAGCCGACCTTACGGGCCGCAACGGTTTCCAGGGCACCATAAACGATACGCTCGGCAACGGCTTTCTTGCCGCTTTCCATAACGTGGTTCATGAATTTGGCGAGGATCTGGCTTCCGTATTTCGGATCGTCCAGAATCTCACGCTTTGCTGCTACGCGACGTCTTGGCATGATAAGCCCTCAAGCGGTCTTCAGGTTAGCTCGGGACAGATCCAGAGGATGCGTGCCCGACCTTACTCTTATCGACTCAATAAAATAGAAATCTGCAAAACGACCGATTACTTCGGACGCTTGGTACCGTACTTCGAACGACCTTGGTTACGACCTTTGACGCCGGAAGTATCCAGGGAGCCGCGAACGGTGTGGTAACGAACACCTGGCAAGTCTTTTACACGACCGCCGCGGATCAGTACCACGCTGTGCTCTTGCAGGTTGTGGCCTTCACCGCCGATGTACGAGGAAACCTCGAAACCGTTGGTCAGACGCACACGGCATACTTTACGCAGTGCCGAGTTAGGTTTTTTCGGCGTGGTGGTGTACACACGGGTGCACACGCCACGACGTTGCGGGCAGTTCTGCAGCGCAGGCACGTCGGATTTCTCGACGATACGCTTACGCGGCTGACGTACCAGCTGGTTGATAGTTGCCATCTACTAGCTCCACTGTTGTCTTGCGACGCTATTGTCTTGCAAGAAAAGCAAAATGGCAGGAACGAATTCCCGCCAAATTTAGGGGTACAAGAGTCTAAAGAGGATCTTGGCCCCAGTCAAGGCAAGGCCCCGACCTCACCACTCATCGAACCTCGACAAATTGTCTCGATTCGATGAACGGTGCGATCAGGGCCTTACGCTCATTTATCGCAGAACTCAGTTACCGCTCGAGTTCAGCGCTTCGGTCAGTGCAGCTTCCACTTCACTGGCGCTTACGCGCAACGGCTTGTCTGCTTCACGGCGACGCTTGCGCTCGCTGTGATATGCCAAACCGGTACCAGCCGGGATCAGACGACCCACGACCACGTTTTCTTTCAGGCCGCGCAAGTAGTCGCGCTTGCCGGTGACTGCCGCTTCGGTCAGTACTCGAGTGGTTTCCTGGAAGGAAGCCGCCGAGATGAACGATTCGGTGGACAACGACGCCTTGGTGATACCCAGCAGTACACGAGTGAACTTGGAAACGAATTTCTCGTCGCCCGCCAGACGCTCGTTCTCTACCAGTACGTGAGTCAATTCCATCTGGTCGCCCTTGATGAAAGTGGAATCGCCGGATTCAGCGATTTCAACTTTACGCAGCATCTGACGCAGGATGGTCTCGATGTGCTTATCGTTGATCTTCACGCCCTGCAGACGGTAAACGTCCTGGATCTCGTTAACGATGTACTTGGCCAGCGCACTCACACCCAGCAGACGCAGGATGTCGTGTGGATCGCTCGGGCCGTCGGAGATAACTTCGCCGCGGTTTACCTGTTCGCCTTCGAACACGTTCAGGTGACGCCACTTCGGAATCAGCTCTTCATACGGATCGCTACCGTCGTTCGGGGTAATGACCAGACGGCGCTTGCCTTTGGTCTCTTTACCGAACGCGATGGTGCCGCTGACTTCAGCCAGAATCGACGCTTCTTTCGGACGACGAGCTTCGAACAAGTCGGCAACACGCGGCAGACCACCGGTGATGTCTCGAGTTTTCGAGGTCTCTTGCGGGATACGAGCGATAACATCACCGATCGCGATCTTCGCACCATCCGCTACACCGACCAGGGCGTTGGCTGGCAGGAAGTACTGAGCGATAACGTCAGTGCCCGGCAGCAACAGATCCTTGCCGTTGTCGTCGACCATCTTCACGGCAGGACGGATGTCTTTACCGGCAGCTGGACGATCTTTGGCGTCGAGTACTTCAATGTTGGTCATACCGGTCAATTCGTCAGTCTGACGCTTGATCGTGATGCCTTCTTCCATGCCCACGTAGGTCACGGTACCTTTCATTTCGGTAACGATTGGGTGAGTGTGCGGATCCCACTTGGCCACGATTGCGCCAGCGTCGACCTTGTCACCTTCTTTAACCGAAATCACAGCACCGTACGGCAGCTTGTAACGCTCGCGCTCACGACCGTAGTCATCAGCGATTGCCAGCTCACCGGAACGGGACACAGCAACCAGATGGCCATCCACTCGCTCAACGTGTTTCAGGTTGTGCAGACGGACGGTACCGCCATTCTTCACCTGAACGCTGTCGGCTGCGGAGGTCCGGCTTGCCGCACCACCGATGTGGAACGTACGCATGGTCAGCTGGGTACCCGGCTCACCGATGGACTGGGCAGCGATAACGCCGACCGCTTCACCGATGTTCACCTGGTGACCACGAGCCAAGTCACGGCCGTAGCACTTGGCGCAAATGCCGTAGCGGGTTTCGCAGCTGATCGGCGAGCGAACAATCACTTCGTCGATGCTGTTGAGTTCGATGAACTCGACCCACTTCTCGTCTACCAGAGTGCCGGCAGGAACGATGATGTCCTCGGTACCTGGCTTGAATACGTCACGGGCGATTACTCGACCCAGTACGCGCTCACCCAACGGCTCTACAACGTCACCGCCTTCAATGTGCGGAGTCATCAGCAGACCGTGTTCGGTACCGCAATCGATCTCGGTCACGACCAGATCCTGCGCCACGTCTACCAGACGACGAGTCAGGTAACCGGAGTTCGCAGTTTTCAACGCGGTATCCGCCAGACCTTTACGAGCACCGTGAGTCGAGATGAAGTACTGAAGTACGCTCAAACCTTCACGGAAGTTCGCAGTAATCGGCGTTTCGATGATGGAACCGTCCGGCTTGGCCATCAGACCACGCATACCGGCCAGCTGACGAATCTGTGCTGCGGAACCCCGCGCACCCGAGTCAGCCATCATGTACATCGAGTTGAACGACTCTTGGTCGACTTCGACGCCGTGACGGTCGATGACTTTCTCTTTCGAGAGGTTGGCCATCATCGCCTTGGAAACTTCGTCGTTCGCTTTCGACCAAAGGTCGATCACTTTGTTGTACTTCTCGCCCTGGGTTACCAGGCCGGAGGCGTACTGGCTCTCGATCTCTTTCACTTCGTCGGTGGCAGCACCGATGATGCGGGCTTTCTCATCCGGGATAACGAAGTCGTTAACACCGATGGAAACGCCGGAAATGGTCGAATAAGCAAAACCGGTGTACATCAACTGGTCAGCGAAGATCACGGTCTCTTTCAAACCAACCACGCGGTAGCACTGGTTGATCAGCTTGGAGATCGCCTTTTTCTTCATCGGCAAGTTGACGACGTCGTACGACAGACCTTTTGGCACAACTTGATACAGCAACGCACGGCCGACAGTGGTGTCGACGATACGAGTGCCGCTCACGCTGCCACCATCACGGTCGTTGACGGTTTCGTTGATCCGCACTTTGACCTTGGCGTGCAGTGCGGCTTCGCCGGCACGGAACACACGGTCAACTTCCTGCAGATCCGCGAACACACGACCTTCGCCTTTGGCGTTGATCGCTTCACGAGTCATGTAGTACAGACCCAATACAACGTCCTGCGACGGAACGATGATTGGCTCACCGTTGGCTGGCGACAGGATGTTGTTGGTCGACATCATCAACGCACGCGCTTCGAGCTGGGCTTCCAGCGTCAGCGGTACGTGCACGGCCATTTGGTCGCCGTCGAAGTCGGCGTTGTACGCGGCGCAGACCAGCGGGTGCAGCTGAATAGCCTTACCTTCGATCAGTACCGGTTCAAACGCCTGGATACCCAGACGGTGAAGGGTCGGTGCACGGTTGAGGAGAACCGGGTGTTCACGGATCACTTCAGCGAGAACGTCCCAAACCTCTGGCAGTTCGCGCTCGACCATTTTCTTGGCGGCTTTGATGGTAGTCGCGAGACCACGCATTTCCAGCTTGCCGAAAATGAACGGTTTGAACAGCTCGAGAGCCATCTTCTTCGGCAGACCGCACTGATGCAGACGCAGAGTCGGGCCTACGGTAATTACCGAACGACCGGAGTAGTCAACACGCTTACCGAGCAAGTTCTGACGGAAACGACCCTGCTTACCCTTGATCATGTCAGCCAAAGATTTCAGAGGACGCTTGTTCGAACCGGTGATAGCGCGGCCACGACGACCGTTGTCGAGCAGTGCATCGACAGCTTCCTGCAACATACGCTTTTCGTTGCGCACGATGATGTCCGGAGCGGACAGATCAAGCAGACGCTTCAAGCGGTTGTTACGGTTGATCACTCGACGATACAGATCGTTGAGGTCGGAAGTCGCGAAGCGACCGCCATCCAGCGGGACCAGTGGACGCAGATCTGGCGGCAGAACCGGCAGAACGGTCAGCACCATCCACTCTGGAAGGTTGCCGGAACCCTGGAAGGCTTCCATCAACTTCAGACGCTTTGACAGCTTCTTGATTTTGGTTTCGGAGTTGGTTTGCGGAATTTCTTCGCGCAGACGGCCAATCTCGTGCTCCAGGTCGATAGCGTGCAGCAATTCGCGGACAGCTTCAGCACCCATGCGGGCGTCGAAATCATCACCGAACTCTTCCAGCGCTTCGAAGTACTGCTCGTCGTTCAGCAGCTGACCTTTTTCAAGGGTGGTCATGCCTGGGTCGATAACGACATAGCTCTCGAAGTAGAGAACGCGTTCGATATCACGCAGGGTCATGTCCATCAGCAAGCCGATACGCGACGGCAGCGATTTCAGGAACCAGATGTGGGCAACTGGCGAGGCCAGTTCGATGTGCGCCATGCGCTCACGACGAACTTTTGCCAGCGCGACTTCAACGCCGCACTTCTCGCAGATCACACCACGGTGCTTCAAGCGCTTGTACTTACCGCACAGGCACTCGTAATCCTTTACCGGGCCAAAGATCTTGGCGCAGAACAGGCCGTCACGCTCAGGTTTGAACGTACGGTAGTTGATCGTTTCCGGCTTTTTAACTTCGCCGAACGACCAAGAGCGGATCATCTCAGGCGATGCCAATCCAATACGGATGGCGTCGAACTCTTCGACTTGACCCTGGTTTTTCAGCAAATTCAGTAGGTCTTTCAAGGCCTTTCCTCCTGGCGGAGCAGAGAGCGGGCAATCCTGCCCCGCTCTCGATTCGCGTCACGTGTTATTCGGTTTCCAGATCGATATCGATGCCGAGGGAACGAATTTCCTTGATCAACACGTTGAAAGACTCGGGCATGCCCGGCTCCATACGGTGATCGCCATCCACGATGTTTTTGTACATCTTGGTACGGCCGTTCACATCGTCCGACTTCACTGTGAGCATTTCTTGCAGAGTGTAAGCGGCACCGTATGCTTCCAGTGCCCAGACCTCCATCTCCCCGAAACGCTGACCACCGAACTGTGCCTTACCACCCAGCGGCTGCTGGGTAACCAGGCTGTACGAACCGGTAGAACGAGCGTGCATCTTGTCGTCTACCAAGTGGTTCAGCTTCAGCATGTACATGTAGCCAACAGTAACCGGGCGCTCGAACTTGTTGCCGGTACGGCCGTCGGTCAGCTGCATCTGGCCGCTTTCTGGCAGGTCTGCCAGTTTCAGCATGGCCTTGATTTCGCTTTCCTTGGCGCCGTCGAACACTGGGGTGGCCATTGGAACACCGCCACGCAGGTTCTTCGCCAGATCGAGGATTTCCTGATCAGAGAAGCTGTCCAGGTCTTCGTTACGACCGCCGATCTGGTTGTAGATCTCGTCCAGGAAAGTACGCAGTTCAGCGACTTTACGCTGCTCTTCGATCATCCGGTTGATCTTCTCGCCCAGACCTTTAGCCGCGAGGCCAAGGTGGGTTTCAAGGATCTGACCAACGTTCATACGCGAAGGTACGCCCAACGGGTTGAGGACGACGTCGACCGGGGTGCCATTGGCATCGTGCGGCATGTCTTCAACCGGCATGATCACGGAGACCACACCCTTGTTACCGTGACGACCGGCCATCTTGTCGCCCGGCTGGATGCGACGACGGATTGCCAGGTAAACCTTGACGATTTTCAGCACGCCTGGAGCCAGGTCATCGCCCTGCTGCAGTTTGCGCTTCTTGTCTTCGAACTTGTCGTCCAGCAGACGGCGACGATCAACGATGTAGGCCTGAGCCTTCTCGAGCTGCTCGTTCAGAGCATCTTCAGCCATGCGCAGTTTGAACCACTGACCATGCTCAAGACCGTCGAGTACTTCGTCGGTGATGTCCTGACCTTTCTTCAGACCAGCGCCGCCTTCAGCCTTGTGGCCTACCAGAGCGGAACGCAAACGTTCGAAAGTCGCGCCTTCAACGATACGGAACTCTTCGTTCAGATCCTTGCGGATCTCGTCGAGCTGAGTCTTCTCGATCGACAGTGCACGAGCATCACGCTCAACGCCGTCACGGGTGAAGACCTGTACGTCGATGACAGTACCTTTGGTACCGGTCGGTACGCGCAGGGAAGTGTCTTTAACGTCGCTGGCTTTTTCACCGAAGATTGCACGCAACAGCTTCTCTTCCGGAGTCAGTTGGGTCTCGCCTTTCGGAGTGACCTTACCAACCAGGATGTCGCCCGCGCCAACTTCAGCACCTACATAAACGATACCGGCTTCGTCCAGTTTGTTCAGTGCAGCTTCACCGACGTTCGGGATGTCTGCAGTGATCTCTTCAGGCCCAAGCTTGGTGTCACGCGCCACACAGGTCAGTTCCTGAATGTGGATCGTGGTGAAGCGGTCTTCCTGAACCACACGCTCGGACAGGCAGATGGAGTCTTCGAAGTTGAAGCCGTTCCACGCCATGAACGCGATGCGCATGTTCTGACCCAGTGCCAGCTCACCCATATCGGTGGACGGACCGTCGGCCATGATGTCGTTACGCTGAACGCGATCACCCTTGCTCACCAGCGGACGCTGGTTGATGCAGGTGTTCTGGTTCGAACGGGTGTATTTGGTCAGGTTGTAGATGTCGACACCAGCTTCACCGGTTTCAACTTCGTCATCAGCAACACGAACCACGATACGGCTGGCGTCAACAGAGTCAATCACGCCGCCACGACGAGCAACGACGCAAACGCCGGAGTCACGAGCTACGTTACGCTCCATGCCGGTACCTACCAGCGGCTTGTCAGCGCGCAGGGTTGGTACAGCTTGACGCTGCATGTTGGAACCCATCAACGCACGGTTGGCGTCATCGTGCTCCAGGAACGGGATCAGCGACGCGGCAACCGAAACTACCTGCTTCGGCGAAACGTCCATCAAGGTGACGTCTTCCGGCGCCTTGACGGTGAACTCGTTCAAGTGACGAACAGCTACCAGTTCGTCGATCAGGACTTTCTTGTCGTTCATCGTGGCCGAAGCCTGAGCGATCACGTGATCAGCTTCTTCGATGGCGGACAGGAATACGATCTCGTCGGTGACCAGAGCGTCTTTCACCACACGGTACGGGCTCTCGAGGAAACCATACTGGTTGGTGCGCGCATAGGCCGCCAGGGAGTTGATCAGACCGATGTTCGGACCTTCCGGCGTTTCAATCGGGCAAACACGACCGTAGTGAGTCGGGTGTACGTCACGGACTTCGAAGCCTGCGCGCTCACGAGTCAGACCGCCAGGGCCGAGTGCAGAGACACGACGCTTGTGGGTGATCTCGGACAGCGGGTTGTTCTGGTCCATGAACTGCGAGAGCTGGCTGGAACCGAAGAACTCTTTCACCGCCGCAGCCACTGGCTTGGCGTTGATCAGGTCTTGCGGCATCAGGCCTTCGCTTTCTGCCATCGACAGACGCTCTTTGACCGCACGCTCAACACGTACCAGGCCAACGCGGAACTGGTTCTCGGCCATTTCGCCTACGCAGCGAACACGACGGTTACCCAGGTGGTCGATGTCATCGACGATGCCTTTACCGTTACGGATGTCGACCAGAGTCTTCAGTACCGCGACGATGTCTTCCTTGCACAGCACGCCCGAACCTTCGATCTCGGTACGACCGATACGACGGTTGAACTTCATCCGGCCGACCGCAGACAGGTCATAGCGCTCAGGGCTGAAGAACAGGTTGTTGAACAGGGTCTCGGCAGCGTCTTTGGTTGGCGGCTCGCCTGGACGCATCATGCGATAGATCTCGACCAGCGCTTCCAATTGGTTGCTGGTGGAGTCGATCTTCAGAGTGTCGGAGACGAACGGACCGCAGTCGATGTCGTTGGTATACAGGGTCTCGATGCGAACAACCTGAGCCTTGGCGATTTTCGCCAGGATCTCGGTGTTCAGCTCGGTGTTGCACTCAGCCAGGATTTCGCCAGTGGCCGGGTGAACGATAACCTTGGCGGTTGTGCGGCCCAGAACGTAGTCCAGAGGCACTTCCAGCGATTTGATACCGGCCTTCTCGATCTGGTTGATGTGGCGCGCAGTAATACGGCGGCCAGCTTCAACAATCACCTTGCCGTTTTCATCCTGGATATCCAGGACGGCAATCTCGCCGCGCAGACGCGAAGCGATCAGTTCCAGCTTGAGGGTCTCGCCACTCAGGCTGAATACGTTGGTGGTGTAGAACGCGTCCAGCACTTCTTCAGTGGTATAGCCGAGCGCGCGCAGCAGTACCGATGCCGGCAGCTTGCGACGACGGTCGATACGCACGAATACGCAGTCTTTCGGGTCGAACTCGAAGTCCAACCACGAACCGCGGTAAGGAATGATGCGCGCGGAGTACAGCAGTTTGCCGGAGCTATGCGTCTTGCCGCGGTCGTGGTCGAAGAACACGCCCGGGGAACGGTGCAGCTGGGAAACGATTACACGCTCGGTACCGTTGATTACGAAGGTACCGTTCTCAGTCATCAGGGGAATTTCACCCATGTAGACTTCTTGCTCTTTGATGTCCTTGATCGCTTTGTTCGACGATTCTTTGTCGAAAATGATCAGGCGCACTTTTACCCGCAAAGGTACGGCGTAAGTCACACCGCGCAATACGCATTCTTTGACATCAAATGCCGGTTCGCCCAGGCGATAACCGACGTACTCCAGCGCAGCATTGCCGGAGTAGCTGATGATCGGGAAAACGGATTTGAAGGCCGCATGCAGGCCCACGTCGCGGAACTGATCTTTAGTCGCTCCCGCTTGCAAGAATTCACGATACGAATCCAGCTGGATGGCCAGGAGGTAAGGCACATCCATGACGTCCGGCAACTTGCTAAAGTCCTTGCGGATACGTTTTTTCTCAGTATATGAGTAAGCCATCAGCGTTCCCCAGCTTGGTCACCTGCTTGTTTGGCCCCTCCCGACGGGAGCAGCCAGAAAATCGTGCAAACCCCATGGTTTGCTCCACCGCATCGGGTGGTTACAGCTCGTTATCAGCACCGACCCAGTCGGCTGCCAATAACGGAAAAAGGCCGGTGGCAAGAGCCACCAGCCATCAGCCTTTCGCTTGACGCTCGGGCTGGAGGAGCAAAGTCGATACTTATTTCAGCTCGACTTTAGCGCCTGCTTCTTCCAGCTTCTTCTTGGCGTCTTCAGCAGCGTCTTTCGAAACGCCTTCAGCTACAACCGAAGGAGCGGAGTCTACTTTCTCTTTGGCTTCTTTCAGGCCCAGACCGGTCAGTTCACGAACTGCCTTGATCACGTTTACTTTCTTCTCGCCAGCTTCCAGCAGAACAACGTTGAACTCGGTTTGCTCTTCAACAACAGCGGCAGCAGCAGCTGGACCAGCAGAAGCAGCGGCAGCGGATACGCCGAACTTCTCTTCCATTGCCTTGATCAGTTCAACGATTTCCAGAACCGATTTTTCGCCGATTGCGTCGATGATTTGTTCGTTAGTCAGAGACATGACTTATTTCCTGAATTGGGGGACAGCCTGCAGGCCATCGAAATAAACAAAAATACGCGAAAGAGGAAACGCTCAGCCTTAGGCTGCAGCTGCTTCTTTCTGGTCGCGAAGTGCCGCCAGAGTACGAGCCAATTTGCTGGTAGCGCCTTGAATCACGCTCATCAGCTGGGAAATTGCTTCGTCACGGGTCGGCAGGCTTGCCAGCACGTCGATCTGATTAGCTGCGAGGAACTTGCCCTCGAACGCAGCTGCCTTGATCTCGAACTTATCCTGACCTTTGGCGAACTCTTTGAACAAACGGGCAGCAGCGCCAGGATGTTCGTTGGAGAATGCAATCAAGGTCGGGCCAGTGAACACGTCGTTGAGAACACTGTATTCAGTGTCTGCAACGGCGCGCTTGAGCAGGGTGTTACGTACAACACGTACGTAAACGCCAGCTTCACGAGCCTCTTTACGGAGTCCGGTCATTGCGCCTACTGTTACGCCACGGGCATCAGCCACAACAGCGGACAGAGCGACTTTGGCAGCCTCGTTGACTTCAGCGACGATGGCCTTCTTGTCTTCGAGATAAATTGCCACGGGTTAACTCCTGCTTGTTACCGTTTCATTCGATCGAAACCGAATGTCGTTTTGGTGTCTGATTCGGTAAGGAACCGGGAGCACCATCTGCGTAGGCTTGTGGTTTAAGACTTGCGTCGCCTACGGTCTTGGACAGCCCCCGCCAGGCAGGGACCCCAATCTTTCAATTGGCGCGATCACTCGCGCCAATTTTGTCTTACGCGTCCAGCGAACCTTGGTCGATGACCAGACCCGGGCCCATAGTGGTGCTCAGGGTAACGCGCTTGACGTAAATGCCTTTCGAGGAAGCTGGCTTGATACGCTTCAAATCAGCGATCAGGGCTTCAACGTTTTCCTTCAGTTGAACAGCGTCGAAACCGACCTTGCCAACGGAAGTGTGGATGATGCCGTTTTTGTCGGTGCGATAACGAACCTGACCAGCCTTGGCGTTTTTAACCGCGGTAGCTACGTCTGGAGTCACGGTGCCGACTTTCGGGTTAGGCATCAGACCACGTGGACCGAGGATCTGGCCCAACTGACCTACAACGCGCATGGCATCCGGGGATGCGATAACTACGTCATAGTTCAGGTCGCCGCCTTTCATTTCGGCAGCCAGGTCGTCCATACCAACACGGTCAGCGCCGGCAGCCAGAGCGGCTTCAGCAGCTGGACCCTGGGTGAACACAGCAACGCGAACGGTCTTGCCAGTGCCGTGCGGCAGCACAGTAGCGCTACGAACAACCTGGTCAGATTTACGCGGGTCTACGCCCAGGTTTACAGCTACGTCGAACGACTCGCTGAACTTGACAGTCGACAGCTCGGCCAACAGAGCGGCAGCGTCTACAAAGTTGTAGGACTTGCCTGCTTCGATTTTGCCGGCGATAGCCTTTTGACGCTTGGTCAGCTTAGCCATTACACACCCTCCACGTTAAGGCCCATGCTACGAGCAGAACCGGCGATAGTACGCACGGCTGCATCCATATCAGCTGCAGTCAGATCCGCGTTTTTGGCTTTCGCGATTTCTTCCAGCTGAGCACGGGTAACAGTGCCAACCTTAACGGTGTTCGGACGAGCGGAACCGCTAGTCAGACCAGCCGCCTTCTTCAGCAGAACCGAAGCAGGGGTGGATTTGGTTTCGAAAGTGAAGCTACGGTCGCTGTAGACAGTGATGATCACTGGAGTCGGCAGACCTGGCTCAATACCCTGAGTACGGGCGTTGAAAGCCTTGCAGAATTCCATGATGTTCACGCCGTGTTGACCCAGTGCAGGACCAACAGGTGGGCTTGGGTTAGCCTGAGCGGCCTTCACTTGCAGCTTGATGTAAGCGGTAATCTTCTTGGCCATGAGGCACTCCAATTACGGGTTCGATCGCCTCGAAAGGCTCCCCGGTTACTTGCGCGTTTATCCCAGTGACGACAAAACCCCACAGCCTAGGGCTGCGGGGTTGGGATGCTTTGTCAGTTAGACCTTTTCGACCTGACTGAACTCCAACTCTACCGGAGTAGAGCGACCGAAAATGAGCACCGCCACTTGGATCCGGCTCTTTTCGTAGTTAACTTCTTCGACAACGCCGTTGAAATCAGCAAACGGACCGTCATTGACACGAACAGTCTCACCTGGCTCGAACAACGTCTTCGGCTTCGGCTTGTCGCTACCATCAGCAACACGACGCAGAATCGCTTCCGCTTCTTTATCAGTGATTGGCGCAGGCTTGTCGGCGGTACCGCCGATAAAACCCATAACCCGAGGAGTATCCTTGACCAAGTGCCAAGTACCCTCATTCATGTCCATCTGAACCAGCACATAGCCTGGGAAGAACTTGCGTTCGCTTTTGCGTTTCTGGCCATTACGCATTTCAACCACTTCTTCAGTGGGAACCAGAATTTCGCCAAAGCCGTCTTCCATGCCAGCCAGCTTTACACGCTCAACCAAAGAGCGCATGACATGCTTCTCGTAACCCGAGTAAGCATGCACAACGTACCAACGCTTAGCCACGGGACACCCTTAGCCAACAATCAAGGAGACAAGCCAGCCGAGCAGGGAATCAAGACCCCACAACAGCAACGCCATAACCAGAACAACAGCCACCACAATGAGAGTGGTCTGCGTGGTTTCTTGGCGAGTTGGCCATACGACTTTACGAATCTCGGTGCGAGCTTCCTTAGCGAGTACAAAGAAAGACTTGCCCTTCGCCGTCTGCAAGCCTACAAAGGCAGCAACAGCAGCAATGGCAAGCAATGCGAGTACACGATACAGGATCGGCGAAGCGGCATAATACTGATTGCCAACCACACCAACAATCACCAAAGCGACTACTACAAGCCACTTGAGCAGATCGAAGCGAGAGCCTTGAGCTTCAGCTTTAGGAGTCATCTATGAAGATCCTGTGAAAAGAAAGCCAGACACACCGAGTGAATCTGGCAGGTCAGGAGGGAATCGAACCCCCAACCTACGGTTTTGGAGACCGTCGCTCTGCCAATTGAGCTACTGACCTAAAACAAAATCAGGCCGACCATTATGCCGGCCCGAAAAATACATTACAACCAATTACTCGATGATCTTTGCCACTACGCCGGCGCCGACGGTACGACCGCCTTCACGGATAGCGAAACGCAGACCGTCTTCCATTGCGATGGTCTTGATCAGGGTGACAACCATTTTGATGTTGTCGCCTGGCATTACCATTTCAACGCCTTCCGGCAGTTCGCAGTTACCGGTCACGTCAGTGGTCCGGAAATAGAACTGTGGACGGTAGCCTTTGAAGAACGGAGTGTGACGACCGCCTTCTTCTTTGCTCAACACGTACACTTCAGCTTCGAACTTGGTGTGCGGCTTGACCGAACCCGGCTTAACCAGAACCTGGCCACGCTCTACGTCGTCACGCTTGGTGCCGCGCAACAGTACACCGCAGTTCTCGCCAGCACGACCTTCGTCGAGCAGCTTACGGAACATTTCAACACCGGTGCAGGTGGTGACAGTAGTGTCACGCAGACCAACGATTTCCAGTGGATCCTGAACCTTGACGATACCGCGCTCGATACGACCAGTTACAACAGTACCGCGACCGGAGATCGAGAATACGTCTTCGATTGGCATCAGGAACGGCTTGTCGATAACACGAACCGGATCTGGAATGTAGCTGTCCAGAGTCTCAACCAGTTTACGAACGGCAGTGGTGCCCATTTCGTTGTCGTCTTTGCCTTCCAGAGCCATACGAGCCGAACCGATGATGATCGGAGTGTCGTCGCCCGGGAAGTCATAGGTGGACAGCAGGTCGCGAACTTCCATCTCAACCAGTTCCAGCAGCTCAGCGTCGTCTACCAGGTCAGCCTTGTTCAGGAAGACCACGATGTACGGAACGCCAACCTGGCGGGACAGCAGGATGTGCTCACGGGTTTGTGGCATCGGACCATCAGCGGCCGAGCAAACCAGGATTGCGCCGTCCATCTGGGCAGCACCGGTGATCATGTTCTTCACATAGTCAGCGTGACCCGGGCAGTCAACGTGAGCGTAGTGACGGATCAACGAGTTATATTCAACGTGCGCAGTATTAATGGTGATGCCGCGAGCTTTCTCTTCCGGGGCGCTGTCGATCTTGTCGAAATCAACGATTGCCGAACCGAAAACCTCGGAGCAAACGCGAGTCAGAGCAGCAGTCAGAGTGGTTTTACCGTGGTCAACGTGACCAATGGTCCCAACGTTGACGTGCGGTAGGGAACGATCAAACTTTTCCTTAGCCATCGATAACACCCCTAACAGAAGAATTAAGCAAACAACAAAAGCCATTAAAACAAAGGCAGATATTTTCATATCTGCCTTGTTATATGGAGCTCTTGAGCGGATTTGAACCGCTGACCTCACCCTTACCAAGGGTGTGCTCTACCAACTGAGCTACAAGAGCGTAAAACTTTGCACAACCTGCAAACTTGGAGCGGGTAGCGGGAATCGAACCCGCATCATCAGCTTGGAAGGCTGAGGTTCTACCACTAAACTATACCCGCAGAGCTTGCAGCTCACGCTAAAATCTGGTGGAGGGAGAAGGATTCGAACCTTCGAAGTCGTAGACGTCAGATTTACAGTCTGATCCCTTTGGCCGCTCGGGAACCCCTCCTAATCAGGCCGGCATTCTATATCATGCCAAACCTTTGTCAAGCATTTTCTCATTTAAAAACCTGAGGTTAGCTGCATTGACATCACCCTGCAGCATCAACCCTTTAGGGTCTTCGCTGTGGAGCGGGCGCCATTCTATGCAAACTATTCAGCAGGTGCAACCCCCTCGCACTGCATTATTTTATGTTTTAACTCATTGAATTCGTTGGAAAGGTTTTTCAGCTGTGCATCACCGAGCAATCGCTGGCTTTCAGGCGCAACGCTCAGCCAGAAACCGGGTTCCGGCAGATCTTTTTGCCCCACTTGAACCTTGACCCCCATTTCGGCCAAACGCACCTCAAGCGCCTGCGCGGATTCCGGACGAGCAAATCCTCCAAGGTAAAAGCACTGCCCTTTTGCCGAGATTGTCTTTTCTTTCTCCCGAGATCCGTCAGTCTCACTCAGCAGCCGGATATCCTGCTGAGAGCCTCGATAAAGACTCAGCGGCGTTACATCCTTCGCACGCAATGGAGCCTCCTGCTGGTGCCAGACGTAATAGAAGACATTGAGAACGAGCAACAGCAAAAACAACCAACGCATAACAACCTCAGAACAAAGTGCACGCCATCGCCAGATCAACGAATACCAAGCCAGGGGATAGCTCAGCTTGCGGAACAACATATGGAACCAACTCCGGATTCCGACCGGGAATCGACACGGAGAGATAATTACCCAAGCTTAAGCTCAGGAATCATCTCGCAACCTCAAGCTGAGCTCACCACCACTAAAAACTTTTTCCACGCCATCGACCTCCAGGCGCAGCGCGCCCTGGTTATCTATGCCTTGTACCACACCATCTATACGGGTAACGCCGGCAATCAGGGAAACCGGCTGCCCTTGCCACAGGTGAGCACTTTCCCACTCATCGCGCAGAGTAGAAAAGCCGCTGGCCTGATGACGCGCCAGATAGACCCGCAACTGTCGACTGAGCTCAGCCACAATATCGTTTCGATCGCTCCGCCTGCCCGACTCTAGCAACAACGACGTCCACTGCTGATCGACCTCTTCAGTAGACTGCATGTTCACGTTGATACCCACGCCTAGCACCACGTGACACACGTCTGCCGGATCGCCCACCAACTCTAACAAGATACCCGCAATTTTCTTGGGCCCGACCAGTACATCATTAGGCCATTTCAATCCCAAGCCTTGGACGCCTTGCTCACGGAGCGCCTGCATGACAGCCAGGCCTACGACAAGACTGAGACCCTCGAGCTGCCGCATGCCCCCGTCAATCCGCAAGACAAGACTGTAATAGATGTTTTCGGCGAAAGGACTGACCCATTTTCGCCCTCGCCTCCCGCGGCCGGAGACCTGACGCTCAGCCAAAACAAGAAAAGGCGCAGGCTGCCCCCGATCAACTGCCCGCAGAGCTTCAGCGTTGGTCGAGTCGACCGAGTCGAGGACAGTAATAGGCCAATCTGGCGCCCCCCTGCCCATTTGAACAGAATCAAGTAGCGCCAGGGGCGAAGCCAACTGATAGCCCCGACCACGAACCTTATGAATTGACAGTCCGAGCTCAGCCTCCATGTGCTGGAGCTGCTTCCAAACCGCACTTCGACTGATGCCCAAGGCAGCACCTAAAGTCTCGCCAGAATGAAATCGACCATCTTTGAGAAGATTCAACAACGTCAACATGCAGATCTCGCCTCAAAATTAGGCCGGAATAATAGCCAAGCACTGGACCGTTGCATAGAAATCAAGCAGAGAGCTTTTTCGCGGCCAAAACAAAACCCCAACTGCTTTCGCAATTGGGGTTTTGGAATTTAATCTTGACGATGACCTACTCTCACATGGGGAAACCCCACACTACCATCGGCGATGCATCGTTTCACTGCTGAGTTCGGGATGGGATCAGGTGGTTCCAATGCTCTATGGTCGTCAAGA